>NZ_JBVIIT010000033.1:0-100470 GCF_055569615.1 Streptomyces sp. NPDC031379
ACGAGATCGGCATGGGCGACAACATCTGGCTCGGCGACCGCGACGCCGTACGCACCCCGATGCAGTGGACCCCCGACCGCAACGCGGGCTTCTCGTCCTGTGACCCGGGACGCCTCTTCCTGCCCACGATCATGGACCCGGTCTACGGCTACCAGGTCACCAACGTGGAGGCCTCCATGTCCTCCCCGTCCAGCCTGCTGCACTTCACGCGCCGCATGATCGAGATCCGCAAGCAGAATCCCGCCTTCGGACTGGGGTCCTACACCGAACTCCCGTCGTCGAACCCGGCGGTGATCGCCTTCCTGCGCGAGTACGAGGACGACCTCGTACTGTGCGTGAACAACTTCTCCCGCTTCGCGCAGCCCACGGAGCTGGACCTCAGCCGGTTCGGCGGGCGGCACCCGGTCGAGCTGTTCGGCGGGGTCCGCTTCCCGGCGATCGGCGAACTGCCGTACCTGCTCACCCTCGCGGGCCACGGCTTCTACTGGTTCCGGCTGCGCCGGGACACGGCGTAGTTGGGCCGGGTGGGGCGGTGGGGCGTTTCCACCGCCCCACCCGGGGCACGCATCAGTAACACCCCGACGACCCGGGGAAAGGACGTGACGCCCATGGCGGAAACGGTCACCCCTTTCGGTACCTCCCCTGGCACCACCGGTCCCACGAACCACCTTCTCGCCTCGCTCGAACCCCTGCTGCGCGCATGGCTGCCACGGCAGCGATGGTTCGCGGGCAAGGGGCGCCCGGTCACCGGGTTCACCCCCGTGGCCGCCACCCGGCTCCTGCCCCCGGACGGCCGGCTGGGCCTGTACCACCTGCTGCTGCGCGTCCACCAGCCGTCCACGCTGGGCGCACCGCCGCACCCCGGCGACTGCTACCAGCTCCTGATAGGCGTGCGCGAGGCGCTGCCGCCCCGGCTGGCGCCCGCGCTGATCGGACACGTGGAGGACGGACCGCTCGCCGGACGCACGGTGTACGACGCCCTGCACGACCCCCGGCCCGCCGAGGTGCTCCTGGAGGCACTGCGCACCCAGGCCCGCATCGGCGGGCTGCGTTTCGAGCGGGACACGCGCCAGGAGATCCGCGAGGGCCTCGTGGCCCGGCTGATGACCGCCGAGCAGTCCAACTCGTCGGTGGTCTACGGCGATACGTTTATCCTGAAGCTGCTGCGCCGGGTGGTCCCCGGCGTCAATCCGGACCTGGAGATACCTCTCGCCCTGGCCCGCGAGAGCTGCCCGCGGGTACCCGCACCGACGGCGTGGCTCCATGCCGAGCTGGACGGTGAACCCGACGGGTCGTACGTCCTGGCCGTGCTCCAGCCCTACGTCAGCGGTGCCACCGACGGCTGGGAGCTGGCGCTGCGCGAGCTGGCCAAGGGCGAGGACTTCGCCGCCGAGGCGCGGGCGCTGGGCCGGGCCACGGCCGAGGTGCACACCACGCTCGCCCGCGCCCTGCCGACGGTCACCCTCGGCCACGCCCAGCTTCAGCTGCTGGTCGACGGCATGACCGAGCGGCTGGAGGCGGCCGTGCAGGCGGTGCCCGCGCTGCGGCCGTACGGGCGCGGGCTGCGGTCCGCGTACGAGGCGCTGGCCGGCCTCGCCGCCGAGGGGCGCACCTGGACCGCCCAGCGCGTCCACGGCGATCTGCACCTCGGCCAGTGCCTGCGCTCGGCGTCCGGTGCGTGGTCGCTGATCGACTTCGAGGGAGAGCCGGCCCGTCCGCTGGCCGAGCGGCGCATGGCGCAGCCGCCGGTGCGGGACATCGCGGGGATGCTCCGTTCCTTCGACTACGCGGCCCACTCGGCGGCCCAGCCCGCCCCGGACTGGGCGCGCACCTGCCGGGCCGCCTACTGCTCCGGGTACGCGGAGGTGGCCGGCCGCGACCCGCGCACCGATCCGGTGATGCTGCGGGCCTACGAGACCGACAAGGCGGTCTACGAGGTCGTCTACGAGGCCCGGCACCGGCCCGACTGGCTCCCCGTGCCGCTGTCGGCGGTCCGTCGCCTCGCCACGTCCGAACCGATCTGATCCTCGCCCGGGAGACTCGCTCGTGACGTCCAAGAAGTCAGCCACCTCGAAGAACAAGTCCGGCAAGACCAGGACCGAGAAGAAGGGAACGGAGAAGCAGGGAACGGAGAAGCAGGGCGCGGAGAAGCAGGGCGTGGCGAAGAAGGCCACGCAGGTGCCCCCGCAGCCGGCGCCGCCCGCCCTGGAGGTCGCCGTCTCCCCCGCCGTCGACGCCGGCGACCGCGAGCGGCTGCTGCGCGGCACCCACCACGAGCCGCACGCCGTCCTCGGCGCCCACCCGGTCCCCGGCGGTGTCGCCTTCCGCGCCTTCCGCCCCTACGCGCAGGCGGTCACCGTGGTCTCCGGCGAGCTGCGCGCGCAACTGCACGACGACGGCGACGGTTTCTTCTCCGGACTCCTGCCGCTGACCGAGATCCCGGCCTACCGGCTGCTCGTGACGTACGACGGCACGGTCCACGAGACCGAGGACGCCTACCGTTTCCTGCCCACGCTCGGCGAACTGGACCTGCACCTGATCGGCGAGGGCCGGCACGAGCAGCTGTGGCGGGCGCTCGGCGCGCACGTCACGACCCACCAGGGCGTGTCCGGCACCCGGTTCGCGGTGTGGGCGCCGAACGCGCGGGGCGTCCGGGTCACCGGCGGTTTCAACTTCTGGGACGGCACCGGCTTCCCGATGCGCTCGCTCGGCTCCTCCGGGATCTGGGAGCTGTTCGTGCCGGGCATCGGCGAGGGCGAGCTGTACAAGTTCGAGATCACCCGCCCGGACGGCTCCCGCACCCTGCGCGCCGACCCGCTGGCCCGCCGCACCGAGATCCCGCCCGCCACGTCCTCGATCGTGCACGTCTCGCACCACGAGTGGGGCGACGCGCAATGGCTGGCCCGCCGGGGGGACACCCCGGTCCACGCCTCCCCGTTCTCCGTCTACGAGGTCCACCTCCCGTCCTGGCGCCCGGGGCTCACCTACCGGCAGCTGGCCGAGCAGCTGCCCGCCTACGTGACGGAGATGGGCTTCACGCATGTGGAGCTGATGCCGGTCGCCGAGCACCCCTTCGGCGGTTCCTGGGGCTACCAGGTCACCGGCTTCTACGCCCCGACGGCCCGCCTCGGCACCCCTGACGACTTCAAGTACCTGGTGGACCGGCTGCACCAGGCCGGCATCGGCGTGCTGATGGACTGGGTGCCGGCCCACTTCCCGCGCGACGAGTGGGCGCTGGCCGAGTTCGACGGGCGGCCGCTGTACGAGCACCACGATCCGCTGCGGGCCGCCCATCCCGACTGGGGCACGCTGGAGTTCGACTTCGGCCGCCGCGAGGTCCGCAACTTCCTGGTGGCGAACGCGGTGTACTGGTGCGAGGAGTTCCACATCGACGGCCTGCGGGTGGACGCGGTCGCCTCGATGCTCTACCTGGACTACTCGCGCGAGCCGGGCCGGTGGACGCCGAACGAGCACGGCGGACGGGAGAACCTGGACGCGGTGGCTTTCCTGCAGGAGATGAACGCCACCCTGTACCGGCGCTGCCCCGGGGTGGTGACCGTCGCCGAGGAGTCCACGGCCTGGGACGGCGTCACCCGGCCCACCCACCACAAGGGCCCGAGCGGCTTCGGCGGCCTCGGTTTCGGCCTGAAGTGGAACATGGGCTGGATGCACGACTCCCTGCAGTACATGAGCCACGAGCCCGTGCACCGCAGGTACCACCACCACGAGATGACGTTCTCGATGGTCTACGCGTACAGCGAGAACTACGTCCTGCCCATCTCCCACGACGAGGTGGTCCACGGCAAGCGGTCCCTGGTGTCCAAGATGCCGGGCGACTGGTGGCAGCAGCGGGCGGGCCACCGCGCCTACCTGGGCTTCATGTGGGCCCATCCCGGCAAGCAGCTCCTCTTCATGGGACAGGAGTTCGCCCAGGGCGCCGAGTGGTCCGAGGCGCACGGCCCCGACTGGTGGCTGCTCGACCCGTCCTACGGCGCCGAGGCCGATCACCGGGGGGTGCGGGACCTCGTACGGGACCTGAACGCGCTGTACCGCGCGACCCCGGCGCTGTGGCAGCGGGACACCGACCCGGCGGGCTTCCAGTGGATCACCGGGGACGCGGCGGACGACAACGTCTTCGCGTTCCTGCGCCTCGACGCCGAGGGCACCCCACTCCTCGCCGTCTCCCACCTGGCCCCGGTGGTCCGCCAGGACTACCGGCTCGGCGTCCCGGACGACATCCCGGCCTGGGTGGAGGTCCTGAACACCGACGCGGGCCGGTACGGCGGCGGCGACGTGACCAACCCGGACGCCGTCAAGCCGGAGCCGCAGGGCCTGCACGGCCGCCCCGCGAGCATCCGGCTGACGTTGCCACCGCTGGCTACGGTGTGGCTGCGGCCGGCCTGAGCGCGATCGGCGGTTCGCCGGTGTACAGCACGCCCAGCCGTTGCGTGGCCCGGGTCAGGGCCACGTACAGGTCGCTCGTGCCGTACCGGGACGGCTCGACCACCAGCACGGAGTCGAACTCCAGGCCCTTGGACTGCCGGGGGTCCAGGAGGACGACCGTCCGTGTCAGGTCGGGTTCGCCGCCGGCCGTGACCCCGTCGAGCCGGGCCGCGATGCGGCGGTGCAGGTCGCGCGGGGCGATGACCGCCAGCCGGCCCTCGGTGGGGGTGAGTTCGGCGACCGCCTTGGCGACCGTGCCGGGCAGGTCGTCGCCGGCGTCCCGCACCCAGGGCCGTACCCCCGTGGACCGGACCGAACTCGGCGGTTCGAAGTCCGGGTGCTCGGCGCGGACCACGGCCGCGGCCAGGTCCATGATCTCGGACGGGGTGCGGTAGTTGACGCCGAGGCGGGTGTGCTCCCAGCGGTCCTCGACGTACGGGGCGAGGATGTCCGCCCAGGAGCCGACGCCGGCCGCCTCGGCGGTCTGCGCGGGGTCTCCGACCAGCGTCATCGAGCGGGTGGGGGTGCGCCGCATGAGCAGCCGCCAGGCCATCGGCGACAGCTCCTGCGCCTCGTCCACGATGATGTGCCCGAACGCCCAGGTGCGGTCGGCGGCGGCCCGCTCGGCGGCGCTGCGGTGGTCCGCCTCCTCCTGCCGCTCGGCGAACCGCTCGGCGTCGATGATGTCGTGCGCCGACAGCACCTCGGAGGCGTCGGTGTCACCGTCCTCCTTGTCCTCGAACTCGTAGGTGCGGGAGGCGTACGAGACGTCCAGGACGCCCTGGGCGTAGGCGACCTGGGTCTCGCGCTCGCGCTCCGCCCGCGCCCTCGCCACCCGGTCGTCCTCGCCGAGGAGTTCCGCCGCCTCGTCCAGCAGGGGCACGTCGGCGACGGTCCAGGCGCGGGTCACCGGGCGGCGGATCGCGTCGGCGTCCGCCTCCGGCAGGTAGCCGTCCGGCTCCGCGAGGAAGTCGGCGAGCAGCCGCCGCGGGGTGATCCGGGGCCACAACCGGTCGATGGCGGACCAGACCTCGGGGTTCTCGGCGAGTTCGTCGCGGATCTGGGTGATGTCGGAGGCGTCCAGCAGGCTGCTGCCGTCGTACGGGTCGGTGCCCACGCGTTCGGCGTACAGCTCGGTCAGCGTGTTGAGGATGTGCCCCTCGAAGTGCTCACGGGCCACGTTGTGCGGCAGCTTGGCCGCACGGGTGCGGTCCCGGGCGACGCTCACCAGGCCGTCGTCCAGCATCAGCACCTCGCGGTCGTGCTCGATCGCGATGACCGGGTCGGGCAGGGCCTGCCGGTCGCGCACGACGGCGGCGAGCACGTCGGCCATGCCGGCGCGGCCCTTCACGGCGGCCGCCCCGGGGGTGTCGGTGGCGGTGGCCCGCACGCCGGGGAACAGCTCGCCGACCGTGGCCAGCAGTACCCCCGTCTCGCCGAGGGAGGGCAGCACCTCGCCGATGTAGCCGAGGAAGGCCGGGTTCGGGCCGACGATGAGCACGGCCCGGCGCGCGAGCAGTTCCCGGTGCTCGTAGAGCAGATAGGCCGCCCGGTGCAGGGCCACCGCGGTCTTGCCGGTGCCGGGGCCGCCCTCCACGACCAGTACGCCGCGGTGGGGCGCCCGGATGATCTCGTCCTGCTCGGCCTGGATGGTCTGCACGATGTCGCTCATGCGCCCGGTGCGCGCCGAGTTCAGCGCGGCCAGCAGCACGGCGTCCCCGCTGGGGTCCTCGTGCCCGGTGCGGGTGGCGTCGCCGAGGTCGAGGATCTCGTCGTGCAGGGAGGTCACCGTCCGGCCCTCGGTGGCGATGTGCCGGCGGCGGCGCAGGCCCATCGGGGTGTGGCCGGTGGCCAGGTAGAAGGGGCGGGCGACGTCGGCCCGCCAGTCGATGAGGACCGGAGTGCGCTCGGTGTCCTCCTTGCGCAGTCCGATCCGGCCGATGTGGTGGGTGGCGCCGTCGCAGAGGTCGATCCGGCCGAAGCAGAGCGAGCCGTCCACGGCGTTCAGCGCGGCGAGCAGTCCCGAGCGCTCGGCGACCAGGATGTCCCGCTCCAGCCGGGCCTGCAGGGGCTTGTCGCCCTGGGCGAGCGCGTCCGAGACCGAGACCTCGGCCTCGCCGCGCAACACGTCCACGCGCGCGTAGAGTCCGTCGATGAATTCCTGCTCATGCCGCAATTCATCATCTGGAAAGTCGGTGTTTGACAATTCCGCTCCCGCCCGGATATACTGTGCTCACTGAACTTCTCCGCGCCTTCTCTAATAGAAGACGTGAACCACTGAATATACGCACAGAAATCCCCCGGGCGCAATTGCCCGGGGGATTTCTTGTGGGCGGAACCCTCGTTCTACAGCACGTCCGCCAGCTCTTCCAGCAGCCGCCGCTTGGGCCGCGCCCCCACCATGGAACGCACCGGCTCGCCTCCCCGGAACACCATGAGGGTCGGCGTGGACAGCACGCCGTAGGCGACCGTCGTCCCCGGATTGCGGTCGACGTCCAGCTGGACGACCTTCAGCCGGTCGCCCTGCTCGGCCGCGATGTCCTTCAGCACCGGGGCCAGCTGCCGGCACGGCCCGCACCAGTCGGCCGTGAACTGCACCAGCACCGGCCGGTCGGCGCCGAGCACCTCCGTCTCGAAGTCGTCCTCCGTCACCTCGGCCAGTCCGCTCACCAAACTCACCCTGTCGGCCCTCCCAGCTCGCACACGGGTTCCGGACCTCCCGGAACCAGCGCCTCGGCGGCCAGCTCGTCCCTGGCCCGCTCGGCCCGCTCCAGCTGCCCCGCGACCGTCCCCCGCACCGCCGTCAGCTGCCCGATGAGCGCGTCCAGCTCGTCCAGCTTGCGGCGGTAGACCACGAGCGAGGCCGGGCAGGAGTCGCCCGCCGGGTGCCCGGCGCGCAGACACTCCACGAACGGCCGTGTCTCCTCCAGATCGAACCCGAAGTCCTGCAGCGTCCGGATCTGCCGCAGCAGCCGCAGGTCGCTCTCGTCGTACGCGCGGTGCCCCTTGTCGTCGCGCCGGGCGGGCAGCAGTCCCCGCGCCTCGTAGTAGCGCAGGGTGCGGGTGGTGGTCCCGGCCCGGGCGGCCAGCTCGCCGATTCGCATACCCACGACCGTAGGTGTTGACGTCGACGTCAAGTCAAGGCACCACCCGGCACCCGCGATGACGCGGCGCGGGCGGAGGCCCCGTGAAGGGTCTCCGCCCGCGTTCGCGAGGTGGTGCTCAGGCGGTCGCGTTGTCCGCGGGCGCCTTCTCCTTCCCCTTCTCCCTCTCCTGCTCCTTCTCCTGCTCCCCTTCCGGCTCCTGCTCCTGCGGCTTCTTCGTCTCTTCGGTCGCCTCGGGTGCGGCGGCCTCGTGTCGGGGCAGCAGGAAGGCCACCAGGATCGTGCCGACGCCGAGGATCACCGCGCCGACCAGGCTCGTGTGGGCCACGGCGTCGGAGAAGGCGGAGCCGACGGCGTCGGCCATCCGGTGGGCACCGGTGGCGAGTTCGCCGGCCTGCTGCTTGAGCTGCGCGGCCTGCTGCGGGTCCGTCGTCCGCGCCGCCCGGGCGCCCAGCTGGTGCGCCTGCTCACCGATGCCCTGTGCCACGGCGTACCCGGCGCCGACCGAGTCCCGTGCGGTGTCCAGGGCGCTCGCCGGGAGCTTGCTGCCGGCGGTGGCGTCGGTGAGGTGGTCCCCGTAGGAGGTCGCGAGCAACGAGCCGAGGATGGCGATGCCGAGCGAGCCGCCCAGCTCCAGCGAGGTGTCGTTGACGGCGCCGCCGACGCCCAGCTCCGACTCCGGGAACGCGCCCATGATGGCGTCGGTGCAGGGCGAGAGGGCGAGGCCGATGGCGAGGCCCAGGATGATCAGGGGCGCCACGAAGTCGCCGTACGCCGAGCCCGCGTCCACCCGGGTCAGCAGCGCGAGTGCGGTCGTACCGCCGACCATGCCCGCGCTGACGGTCCACTTCATGCCGACGCGCGGGGTGAGCCAGCCGGTCAGGGCCGAGCCGACGAACACCGCGCCGGCCAGGGGCAGCATGCGTACGCCGGTCTCCAGGGCGTCGTAGCCGAGGACGAACTGCAGGTGCTGGGTGAGGTAGTAGAAGGCGCCGAAGACGGCGAGGAAGAACAGGGCGACGGCGAGGTTGGAGCCCGCGAACCGGCGGTGGGCGAAGCGGCGCACGTCGAGGATCGGGCGCGGGTGGCGCAGCTCCCACAGGACGAAGGCGAGCAGGCCGGCACCGGCGACGACCGCGGCGGTCACGGCCTTGACGCCCCAGCCGAAGTGCGGGCCTTCGATGATCATGTAGATCAGGGAGCCGGTCCAGATCACCGACAGCAGGCCGCCGACGTAGTCGATGCGGTCGTGGTGTCCGGCCCTGGACGGCGGTACGAGGACGAGGGCGCCGATGATCGCGACCGCGGCGATGGGCACGTTGATCAGGAAGGTCGAGGACCAGCCGTGGTCCCGCAGCAGGGCGCCGGCGACCACCGGTCCGGCGGCGATGGCGAGCCCGGCGGTCGCGGTCCACAGCGTGATGGCCTTGGCCCGCTCCGCCCGCGGGAAGGTCGCCGCGAGCAGCGAGAGGGTGGCGGGCATGATCAGCGCCGCGCCGACGCCCATCACGGCACGGGCCGCGATGACGGTGGCGGAGCTGTCGGCGAGGTATCCGAAGACGGCACCGCCGCCGAAGACGACCAGTCCGAGGACGAGCGCCCCACGCCGGCTGTACTTGTCGCCGATCGCGCCGAGCAGCAGCATCAGCGCCGCGTAGGGGACGGTGTAGCCGTCGATCACCCACTGCAGGTCGGCGCTGGAGAGCCCGAGGTCCTTCGTCATGTCGGGCGCCGCGACGGTGAGGGCGGTGTTCGCCATCACGATGATCAGCAGGCTCAGGCAGAGCACCAGCAGTGCCCACCAGCGCCGGGCATAGGGCCGGTCCGTCCTCTCGACCGGTTCGGTCATGACGAGTCGCATGGCAGGGATCGCCTTCCTCGGATGTGCGACGGGAGCTTGCACGAGGTTGCGCACCACGATTTGCACACTGACGTGCAATTGCACAACCATGTGCAATGTACGCCGCTGCACAGTGCTGTGCAAGTCGGCTGAGGGAGGCAGAATGACCGCCATGACCACGGGTAACAGCCGCGCCGACGCCAACCGGCGCCGCATCCTCGACGTCGCTCTCGCCGAACTGCTGCGCGACCCCGACGCCTCGATGGACCAGATCGCGCGCGCCGCGGGCGTCGTACGCCGGACGGTGTACGGCCACTTCCCCAGCCGGGAGGCGCTGATCAGCACGCTGGTGGACGAGGCGGTGGAGGCGCTGACGGACGCGGACACGCGCGCCCGGGGCACGGTGAGCGACCCGGCCGAGGCGGTGGCCCGCTCGGTGCTCGCGATCTGGGAGATCGCCGACCGCTACCGGCTGCTGATCGCCCTGGCCCAGCGCACGGTCACCGTCCAGGGCATCCGCGAACGCCTCGCGCCGCTGCGCGAGGGCAAGGTCCAGCTGCTCCAACAGGGCCTGGACCAGGGCGTGTTCGACTCACCGCTGCCCGCGCCCGCGCTGGCGTACGTGCACGAGCAGATGCTGTTCGCGGTGATGGAGGCGGTGAACGACGGGCTGCTGACAGCACGGGAGGCGGGCCGCTCGGCCACGGTCGCCGTGCTGACCGCGGCGGGCGTACCCGCCTCGACGGCCACCGCGCTGGTGGCCGGGGTGAGTGAGGAGACGTGAGGAAGCCGGGCGGCCGAGTTACGGGGGGAGACTCGGCCGCCCGGCGGCGGTGACCGGACGCCCGGCCCGGGTTCAGGCGGGGCCGGACGTCCGGAGCGGGTGCGCCCGAAGGGGCGCGGGGAACCGGGTGACCGGCCGAGGACGCCCGCGGGCACCCGAGGCGGCCGGCCCGGCGGCCCCCTAGGCCTTGGCCAGCTCCTCTTCCCTGGGCTCGGGAACCTCGGCAACCGTGACCCGGCCCTCATCCATCAGTGTCGTCTCCTCGAACGGCAGCTCACCCGCGAGCACCTGCCGCACGCGCCCCTTGTCGATCTCCTTGGTCCACGTGCCCACCAGCACCGTGGCGACCGCGTTGCCCGCGAAGTTCGTCAGGGCCCGCGCCTCGCTCATGAAGCGGTCGATGCCGACGATCAGGCCGACGCCGTCGACCAGCGCGGGCTTGTGCGACTGCAGACCACCGGCGAGGGTGGCGAGACCCGCACCGCTGACGCCCGCCGCACCCTTCGAGGCCAGCAGCAGGAAGAGCAGCAGCGGGATCTGCTCCCCGATGGACATCGGCGTGCCCAGTGCGTCGGCGATGTAGAGCGAGGCCATGGTCATGTAGATCATCGTGCCGTCGAGGTTGAAGGAGTACCCGGTCGGCACGGTGATGCCGACGACCGGCTTGCTGACACCGAGGTGCTCCATCTTCGCGATCAGCCGCGGCAGCGCGGACTCGGAGGAGGAGGTGGACAGGATCAGCAGGAACTCACGGGCGAGGTACTTGAACAGCGCGAAGACGTTCACCCCCGCGACGATCCGCAGCAGCGCGCCGAGCACGATGAAGACGAACAGGAAACAGGTGATGTAGAAGCCCAGCATCAGGACGCCGAGGCTCTTGAGGGCGTCCAGTCCGGCGGAGCCCACGACCGCCGCGATGGCACCGAACGCACCGATCGGCGCGGCCCACATGACCATGGACAGGATGCGGAAGACCAGCCGCTGGAGGTGCTCGACGCCGCGCAGCACCGGCTGCCCGGCCGACCCCATGGCCTGCAGCGCGAACCCGGCGAGCAGGGCCACCAGCAGCGTCTGGAGGACCTGGCCCTGGGTGAAGGCGGAGACGAACGTGGTCGGGATGATCGACAGCACGAAGTCGACGGGCGGCAGCGCCTCGCTGGAGACCTGGTCGTGCCCGGTCTGCTTGAGCGCGTCGGTCAGGTGCAGCCCGTCGCCCGGGTGCAGCACGTTGCCGACGACGAGGCCGATGGCGAGCGCGACGAGCGACATCACGAGGAAGTAGCCGAGGGCGATACCGCCGACGGCACCGACCTTGGCGGCCTTCCGTACGGAACCGATCCCGAGCACGATGGTGCAGAAGATGATCGGCGAGATCATCATCTTGATCAGGTTCACGAAGCCGGTGCCCAGCGGCTTCAGCTCGACCGCGGCATCGGGCCAGATGAGTCCCACGGCGATGCCGAGCGCGACCGCCACGATGACGGCGATGTACAGGTAATGGGTCCGGTCCCGCTTCACGCGGGCTGCGGCAGGTGCCGTATCGGGAGTGCTGGCGGCCACGACTGCCCTCCTTGACGTCTTCGTCGGCGAACAACCGGCGTGCGGCTCACGTCCGGGCGTTTAAGGGAATGCCGTGACTATCTCCCGGCGTGTGAGGGCGGTCACCCTTCCGTTCATTTAGTTCTCACTCAACCGGAGAGGCACACTGCTGACATGCGCGTACCCGCCCTTCCCCGACCCCGCAGCCTGGCGGGCCAGCTGTTCGCCATGCAGGCCGTGCTGATAGCGGTGGTCGTGGCCGGATACGCGCTGTTCACCTACATCAGCGACCAGCGGCAGGCCGAGGACGCGGCGGTCCGCCAGGTCACGGCGGTGGCCCGGTCGATCGCCGACGCCCCCTCGGTCCGGTCGGCGATCCACACCCCCGACCCGACGGCCGCCCTGGAGCCGTACGCGCTTCAGGTGGGCCGGGACGCCGACGTCGACTTCGTCACGATCATGAACCCGGACGGCATCCGCTGGACCCACCCCGACCGGAAGCAGATCGGCAAACGCTTCCTCGGCCGTATAGGTCCCGCCCAGCACGGGCACACCTTCACCGAGACGTACACCGGCACGCTCGGCCCGTCCGTGCGGGCGGTGACCCCGGTGGAGGACAACGGCCGCGTCATCGGCCTGGTCAGCGCCGGGATCAAGGTGGAGGCGATCAGCGCCCGGGTGCAGGACCAGGTCACGGCCCTGCTCGGGGTGGCCGGCGGAACCCTGCTGCTGGGCGCGGTCGGCACGTACATCGTCAACGCCCGGCTGCGCCGGCACACCCACGGCATGAACGCCACCGAGCTGAGCCGGATGCACGACTACCACCAGGCGGCACTGCACGCGGTGCGCGAGGGCCTGCTGATGCTGGACGGGCAGTACCGGGTGGCGCTGATCAACGACGGCGGACGGGAGCTGCTGGGTGTGGGCGAGGAGGAGGACGTGGTCGGCCGCTCGGTGGCGGACCTGGGTCTGCCGGCCCCGCTGACGGGCGCGCTGCTGGCCTCGGGGCCCCGGGTCGACGAGGTCCATCCGACGGCCTCCCGGGTCCTGGTCGTGAACACCTCCCCGGTGTCCGGCGGGGAGCGGCGCGGTACCGTCGTCACCCTCCGGGATGTGACCGAACTGCAGTCCGTCATGGGCGAGTTGGACTCCGAGCGGGGCTTCACGCAGGCGCTGCGCTCGCAGGCGCACGAGGCGGCGAACCGCCTGCACACGGTCGTGTCGCTGATCGAGCTGGGCCGGGCCGAGGAGGCGGTGGCGTTCGCGACGGCCGAGCTGGAGCTGGCCCAGGCCCTGACCGACCAGGTGGTCGCGGCGGTGAGCGAACCGGTACTGGCCGCACTGCTGCTGGGCAAGACGGCCCAGGCCAACGAGCGGGGCGTGGAGCTGGTGGTGTCGCAGGACAGCCGCCTGGACGACGGCCTGCTCCCGGACAGCGTCTCCGCGCGGGACCTCGTGACCATCCTCGGCAATCTGATCGACAACGCGGTGGACGCGGCGCAGGGCAGTGCCGGAGCGCGGGTGACGGTGACGGCGTACGCCTCGGACGCCGAACTGGTCCTGCGGGTGACGGACACCGGCCCCGGTGTCGACCCCGCCCATGCCGACCTGGTATTCCAGCGGGGGTTCTCGACGAAGCCGGCCGGACCCGGCGGTCGGGGTCTCGGGCTGGCCCTGGTCCGGCAGGCGGTGACCCGCCACGAGGGCACGTTGACGGTGGCGGAGTCCGACGAGGACGGCGAGGGCGGAGCGGTGTTCGAGGTGCGGTTGCCCTTGCGCGGGGCGGCGGTCGGTCCCTCCCCGGCGCCGGGAGGCGGCAGGCCATGACGGATCCCGGACCGATCAGAGTGCTGGTGGTGGAGGACGACCCGGTGGCCGCCGACGCGCACGTGATGTACGTGGACCGGGTGCCGGGCTTCGTCGCGGTCGGCAAGGCGCACACGGGCGCGGAGGCCCGCCGTGTCCTGGACCGCACCCCGGTGGACCTGCTGCTGCTGGACCTCCACCTGCCGGACGTGCACGGCCTGCAGTTCGCCCGCTCCCTGCGCGCGGCCGGCCATCACGCGGACGTCATAGCGGTCACCTCGGCCCGGGACCTGGCGGTGGTCCGCGAGGGCGTCTCCCTGGGCGTCGTCCAGTACGTGCTCAAGCCGTTCACCTTCGCGACCCTGCGGGACCGTCTGGTCCGTTACGCCGAGTTCCACGCGGCGGTCGGTGAGGCGAGCGGCCAGGACGAGGTCGACCGGGCCCTGGCGGCGCTCCGCGCCCCGTCACCGGCGGCCCTGCCGAAGGGGCTCAGCGGGCCGACGCTGGAGCGGGTGACGGGCGCGCTGCGGGAGGTGCCGGAAGGACTCACGGCCGCCGGGCTCGCGGAGGCGGTCGGCATCTCCCGGATCACGGCCCGCCGCTACCTGGAACACCTGGTCGAGGCGGGCCGGGCCGGCCGGAGCCCGCTGTACGGGCAGGTGGGACGGCCGGAGCTGGTGTACCGGTGGGTCCCCCAGGGGCGGTGACACCCCGAGGTCAGGACGCGCAATCCCGCGCACACTCATTGACCTGACTAGACCACTCCTCTTACGTTCGCTCGGCAGCCATCTCCACGCCACGTCACGCCGATGTGCGCCCGCAGGAGGTCATGCCCGTGCGCCCCACCGCCGCCCTCACCGCCCTCCTCGCCGCCGCCCTCGCCGCCACCGCCCTCACCGGGTGCGGCGACGGCTCCGGCAGCAGCCCGGACACGGTCAAGGTGTCCTACAAGCAGTCCACCGACAACTCCGTCAAGGTGATGGACACCTACCTCGCCGGTATCAAGGAGCAGTTCGAGAAGAAGTACCCCGGCAAGAAGGTCAAGTTCGTCCCCATCAAGGCCCCGGACTCGGAGTACTACACCAAGCTCCAGCAGATGCTCCGGTCCCCGCGCACGGCGCCGGACCTCGTCTACGAGGACACCTTCCTCATCAACTCCGACATCACCAGCGGGTACTTGAAGCCGCTCGATCCCTATCTCGCCAAGTGGCCGGACTGGAGCCGGTTCATCGACACGGCGAAGGCCGCGGCCAGGGGGCAGGACGGGAAGACGTACGGCGTCCCGGACGGCACCGACACCCGCGGTCTGTGGTTCGACAAACGGGTGTTCAAGAAGGCCGGCCTGCCCGGGAACTGGCAGCCGAAGAACTGGGACGACGTCCTCACCGCCGCGCGGACCATCAAGCGGAAGGTCCCGGGTGTCACTCCGCTCAACGTCTACACCGGCAAGCCCGCCGGCGAGGCCGCCACCATGCAGGGCTTCGAGATGCTGCTGTACGGCACGGGCGACGGGAGGACGGATCCCCTGTACGACAGCGGCAGCAAGAAGTGGATCGCCGGGAGCCAGGGGTTCGAGGACTCGCTGAGGTTCGTCGAGACCGTGTACCGGGAGAAGCTGGGCCCGGACGTCTCCGACGCCCTCGACCCCAACTTCAGCACCGCCGTGCGCGGTGAACTCCTGCCCGAGGCCAAGCTGGGCATCGACCTCGACGGCTCCTGGCTGCCGCAGGACTGGCTGCCGGGCAGCGGGCACGAGTGGCCGGACTGGTCGAAGCGGCTGGGCCTGGCGTACATGCCGACCCAGCACGGGCAGGCGCCGGGCAAGGTCAGCATGTCCGGCGGCTGGACCTGGTCCATCCCGGCCAAGGCCGGCAACCCGGACCTCGCCTTCGACTTCATCAGGACGATGCAGACCAAGGACAACGCCCGGAAGTGGTACATCGCCAACTCCGGTATCGCCGTCCGCGAGGACGTCGCCGCCGACCCGGCCTACACCACCGCCCAGCCCGGCATCGCGTTCTTCACCGGCCTGGTGGGAAACACCCACTACCGGCCCGCCTATCCGGCGTACCCGAAGGTGTCGACGGCCGTGCAGGAGGCCATGGAGAGCGTGACGACGGGCGACGCGTCCGTCGAGAAGGCGGCGAGCGGTTACGCCTCAGCCCTCAGGGACGTCACCGGCGACCGAGTGATCCAGAAGTGAGGCGCCACCGCCGTGTCACCAGGGCCCTCCCGCTCACCCCCGCTCTGGTCCTGATACTGCTCTTCCTCGCCGGTCCCATCGCCTACTGCGTCTACATCGCCTTCACCGACCTGCAGCTGACCGGCCAGGCCCACTCCTCCTTCGTCGGCCTCGCCAACTTCCGCAGGGCCTTCCAGGACGACGCGTTCCTGAACGCCGTCTGGCTGACCCTGGTGTTCACCGTGCTGTCGTCGCTGATCGGGCAGAACACCCTGGGGCTCGCCCTGGCCGCGCTCATGAAGCGTGCGTCGAAACCGGTCCGTACCCTCATCGGCGGGGTCGTCGTCACCGCGTGGGTGCTGCCGGAGGTCGTCGCGGGCTTTCTGCTCTACGCGTTCTTCCGGCGCGAGGGCACCCTCAACGCCATCCTGGACTGGCTCCATCTGCCCCGGCAGAACTGGCTGTTCACCCTGCCCGTCCTCGCCGTGTCCTTCGCCAACGTCTGGCGCGGGACGGCCTTCTCGATGCTCGTCTACTCCGCCGCCCTGGACGAGATACCCGCCGAGATCACGGAGGCGGCGGAGGTGGACGGGGCGGGCGGATGGCGGCGGATGTGGCATGTCACGCTGCCGATGATCCGGCGCTCCATCGGCACCAACCTCATGCTGAACACCCTGCAGACGCTGTCCGTCTTCGGGCTGATCTGGGTGATGACCCGGGGCGGGCCCGGGGACAGAAGCCAGACCCTGCCGCTCTTCATGTACGAACAGGCCTTCCAGAACAGCATGATCGGGTACGGCACGGCGGTCGCCCTGCTCCTGCTGCTCGTCGGCTCCCTGTTCTCCGTCGTCTACCTGCGCCTGCTGCGGACGGAGGTCTGATGCCCCGCAAGCGCGCCTCCCGGCGCCTGGCCGCCGATCTCTCGCTCCTCGCCGTGGCCGTCGCCTTCGCGCTGCCCCTCGCCTGGGTGCTGCTGTCGTCCGTGGACCCGCACGCCGGCCTCAGGGTCAGGGTCCCGGACGGGCTCACCCTGGACAACTTCGACGCGGTCCTGACCCCGGACATCACCTACACCCCGCTGCTCAACAGCCTGGTCCTGTGCGGGGGCGCCACCGCCGTGACCGTCGTCTGCGCCGCCCTCGCCGCGTATCCGCTCTCCCGGTTCCGCTCCCGGCTCAACCGGCCGTTCCTGCTGACGATCCTGTTCGCGACGAGCCTGCCGATCACGGCGATCATGGTGCCGGTGTACGCGCTGTTCGTCCGGGTGAATCTGATCGACACGCTGCAGGGCACGATCCTCTTCTTCGCCGCCTCCCAGCTCCCCTTCGCCATCTGGCTGATGAAGAACTTCATGGACGGGGTGCCGAAGGAGCTGGAGGAGGCGGCCTGGACGGACGGGGCGTCCTCGCTGCAGTCCCTGGCCCGGATCGTGCTGCCGCTGATGGGGCCGGGCGTCGCGGTCGTCACCGTGTTCTCGTTCGTGATGATGTGGGGAAACTTCTTCGTCCCGTTCATGCTGCTGCTCACCCCGGACCGGATGCCGGCCTCGGTCAGCATCAACGACTTCTTCGGCAACCGGGGCATGGTGGCCTACGGACAGCTCGCCGCGTTCTCCGTGATCTACTCGACGCCGGTGATCCTTTTGTATGTTCTGGTGGCCCGCCGGCTGGGGAACGGCTTCGCGCTGGGTGGTGCGGTGAAGGGGTGACGCGAGGTAACACCAGGTCACGCGGGGGTGACACCGGGTGCCAGATCACCCTCCGCGATCAAGCCGTAGCTTCCTACCATCCGTGATCTCGGCGGAACCGACCGTAGTCAGCACCGCGGGGCACCCCTACCTTGTCCGGGGTGCGCCCACCCTCATCCCGACCCAGCCCCTCGGCTCCCCCGTTCAACGCCCCGGCCGCCCGCAGGCTCCGCGCCGCGCTCGGCATGGGGCCCGAGCACGTCGCCTACGGACTGCGCGTCTCCTACGGGCTGCCGTACGTCACCCCTGACCTCGTGACCGCCTGGGAACGCGGCACCGCCCTCCCCAGCAACCCCGAACTCACCGCGCTGGCAGGCGTGTTGTGGTGCTCTCCGGGCGAACTCATCGGCCGGCCGCGGACCCTGCGCGAGCATCGCATCGCCCGCACCCTCGCACCCGAGGACGTCGCCCACGCGGTCGGCATGGACCTGCCGGGCTATCTGCGGATGGAGGAGCGCGGCGACTGGCGGGGCAACGAGCGCCAGTCGGCCGCGCTCGCCCGGGTGCTGGAACTCGCCCTGCCGGACTTCGTGGCCGTCACGGGGCGGGAGGGCAAGCTCGCCGACCTGCTGCACAGCGCCGTGACGACCCGCTGGCAGGCCTATGTGCGGCCGGTGATGAAACTGGTCCCGCTGGACAAGGACGCCCTGGAGGAGGTTCTCCAGCGGCTGCACCAGGACTACCAGGGGCACATGGCCGCCACCCTCAGCTGGGGTGGCGGCAGCAGGAGCGCCAGCGAGTCCGGCCGGGACTTCCTCGACCGGATCGTCGGCAACTTCTGGACGGCGATGGAGGACAGGGCCTCCTAGAAGACCGACTCCGCCTCGTCCATCCGGTCCTTCGGCACCGTCTTCAGCTCGGTGACCGCCTCCGCGAGCGGCACCATCACGACATCGGTGCCGCGCAGCGCGGTCATCCTGCCGAACTCGCCGCGGTGCGCGGCCTCGACGGCGTGCCAGCCGAAGCGGGTGGCGAGGACGCGGTCGTAGGCGGTGGGCACGCCGCCGCGCTGAATGTGACCGAGGATGACCGGCTTGGCCTCCTTGCCCAGGCGCCGCTCCAGCTCGTACGCCAGCGCGGTGCCGATGCCCTGGAAGCGCTCGTGGCCGTACTGGTCGATCTCGCCCTTGCCGTAGTCCATGGTGCCCTCGGCGGGGTGGGCGCCCTCGGCGACGCAGACGACGGCGAACTTCTTGCCGCGGGCGAAGCGTTCCTCGACCATCTTGACCAGATCGGCGGGGTCGAAGGGGCGCTCGGGCAGGCAGATGCCGTGCGCGCCGGCGGCCATGCCGGACTCCAGGGCGATCCAGCCGGCGTGCCGGCCCATGACCTCGACGACCATCACCCGCTGGTGGGACTCGGCGGTGGTCTTCAGGCGGTCCATCGCCTCGGTCGCGACGCCCACGGCGGTGTCGAAGCCGAAGGTGCGGTCGGTGGAGGAGATGTCGTTGTCGATCGTCTTGGGGACGCCGACGACCGGGAGACCGGCGTCGGAGAGCATCCGGGCCGCGGTCAGGGTGCCCTCGCCGCCGATCGGGATCAGCGCGTCGATGCCGAACTCCTCGACCATGTCGGCGGCGCCGTCGCAGGCCTCGCGCAGCCGGTCGCGCTGCAGGCGGGAGGAGCCGAGGATGGTGCCGCCGCGGGCCAGGATGCCGCTGACCGCGTCGAGGTCGAGGGTGCGGTAGTGGCGGTCGAGCAGACCCCGGTAGCCGTCCTCGAAACCGATGACCTCGTCGCCGTACTGCGTCACCGCCCGGTGCACGACCGACCGGATCACGGCGTTCAGGCCGGGGCAGTCGCCGCCTGCGGTGAGAACTCCGATGCGCATCGTGCTGTGTCTCCTGCTCGCTGTCGTGTACCGGTGAGCCAGTGTCGATTGTTCCACGTCCGCCGGAGAGGTGAAGCCTTGACGGGCGCCTTATCCGGCACCAGGGGTATTGTCAAGAGGGTTCTGCTCACCTTGGTGGGCGATTTTTATGCCGAAGTCGCGACGTACAAGACATGAGGAACGGAGTGGACACGTGACGCGCAGCGTGTACGTGACCGGGATCGACCGCGGTGACGGCCGCCAGGTCGTGGAGCTGGGAGTCATGGAACTCCTGACCCGGCAGGTCGACCGGGTGGGGGTCTTCCGTCCGCTCGTCCATGACGGCCCCGATCGGCTGTTCGAGTTGCTGCGGGCGCGCTACCGCCTCTCGCAGGACCCGGCGACCGTCTACGGCATGGACTACCACGAGGCGTCCGCGCTCCAGGCCGAGCAGGGCACCGACGAGCTGGTCTCCACGCTCGTCGACCGCTTCCACCTGGTGGCCCGGGACTACGACGTCGTCCTGGTTCTCGGCACCGACTTCGCCGACACGCAGCTGCCGGACGAGCTGTCCCTCAACGCCCGCCTCGCCAACGAGTTCGGCGCCTCCGTGATCCCGGTGGTCGGCGGCCGCAAGCAGAGCGCCGAGGCCGTGCTCGCCGAGACGCGCAACGCCTACCGCGCCTACGACGGCCTCGGCTGCGACGTGCTCGCCATGGTCACCAACCGGGTCGCCCGCGAGGATCGCGAGGACATCGCCGAGCGGCTCGCGAACCGGCTGCCGGTGCCCTGCTGGGTCGTGCCCGACGAGCCCGCGCTGTCCGCGCCGACGGTCGCGCAGATCGGCCACGCCCTCGGCGCGAAGGTGCTGCTCGGCGACGACTCGGGGCTCGCCCGGGACGCGCTGGGCTTCGTCTTCGGCGGTGCGATGCTGCCGAACTTCCTCGGCGCCCTGACCCCGGGCTGCCTGGTCGTCACCCCGGGCGACCGCGCCGACCTGGTCGTCGGCTCGCTGGCCGCGCACAGTGCCGGCACCCCGCCGATAGCCGGCGTGCTGCTCACGCTGAACGAGGTGCCGAGCGAGGAGATCCTCACCCTCGCCGCCCGCCTGGCCCCGGGCACCCCGGTGCTCTCCGTGTCCGGCAACAGCTTCCCCACCGCCGAGCAGCTCTTCTCCCTGGAGGGCAAGCTGAACGCGGCCACCCCGCGCAAGGCGGAGACCGCGCTCGGCCTGTTCGAGCGGTACGCGGACACCGCCGACCTGGCCCGCCGGGTCTCGGCGCCGAGCAGTGACCGGGTCACCCCGATGATGTTCGAGCACAAGCTGCTGGAGCAGGCCCGCTCCGACAAGCGGCGGGTCGTCCTCCCGGAGGGCACCGAGGAGCGGGTGCTGCACGCGGCCGAGGTGCTGCTGCGCCGGGGCGTGTGCGACCTGACCCTGCTCGGCCCGGTCGACCAGATCCGCAAGAAGGCCGCCGACCTCGGCATCGACCTCGGCGACACCCAGCTGATCGACCCGGCCGACTCCGAGCTGCGCGACGCCTTCGCCCAGAAGTACGCGGCGCTGCGCGCCCACAAGGGCGTCACGGTCGAGCTGGCCTACGACGTCGTCTCCGACGTGAACTACTTCGGCACCCTGATGGTCCAGGAGGGCCTGGCCGACGGCATGGTGTCCGGCTCGGTGCACTCCACGGCGGCCACCATCCGGCCGGCCTTCGAGATCATCAAGACCAGGCCGGACTCCTCGATCGTGTCGTCCGTGTTCTTCATGTGCCTGGCCGACAAGGTGCTGGTCTACGGCGACTGCGCGGTCAACCCCGACCCGAACGCCGAGCAGCTGGCGGACATCGCCATCCAGTCGGCCGGTACGGCGGCGCAGTTCGGGGTGGAGCCGCGGATCGCGATGCTGTCGTACTCGACGGGCACGTCCGGGTCGGGCGCCGACGTCGAGAAGGTCCGCGAGGCCACCGAGCTGGCGCGCTCACGCCGGACCGACCTGAAGATCGAGGGGCCGATCCAGTACGACGCGGCCGTGGAGCCGTCCGTCGCCGCCACCAAGCTGCCCGGCTCCGAGGTCGCGGGACAGGCCAGCGTGCTGATCTTCCCCGACCTCAACACCGGCAACAACACCTACAAGGCCGTACAGCGCTCGGCCGGCGCGATCGCCGTCGGCCCGGTCCTGCAGGGCCTGCGCAAGCCGGTCAACGACCTGTCCCGGGGCGCGCTCGTCCAGGACATCGTCACCACTGTCGCCATCACGGCGATCCAGGCCCAGCACCTCAACGAGAAGGCGTCCCAGCAGTGACCTCCCCCACCCGCGTCCTCGTCCTCAACTCCGGCTCCTCGTCGGTGAAGTACCAGCTGCTGGACATGCGGGACAGCAGCCGGCTGGCGGTGGGCCTGGTCGAGCGCATCGGCGAGCAGACCTCCCGGCTCAAGCACACCTGCCTCGGCACCGGTGACACCCGCGAGCACACCGGGCCGATCGCCGACCACGAAGCCGCCCTCAAGGCCGTCGCGGAGGAGCTGGGCCGGGACGGGCTGGGCCTGGACTCGCCGGAACTGGCCGCGATCGGGCACCGGGTGGTGCACGGCGGGATGTTCTTCACCGAGCCGACCGTCATCGACGACGAGGTGCTCTCCGAGATCGAGCGGCTGATCCCGGTCGCCCCGCTGCACAACCCGGCCAACCTCACCGGCATCCGCACCGCGCAGGCGCTGCGCCCGGACCTGCCCCAGGTCGCCGTCTTCGACACGGCGTTCCACACGACCATGCCGGAGTCGGCGGCGCGTTACGCGATCGACCCGAAGATCGCCGACCGGCACCGCATCCGCCGTTACGGTTTCCACGGCACCTCGCACGCGTACGTGTCGCGGCGGACCGCGGAGCTGCTGGGCAAGGACCCGTCCGAGGTCAACGTCATCGTGCTGCACCTGGGCAACGGCGCCTCCGCGTCGGCGGTCGCGGGGGGCCGGTGCGTGGACACCTCCATGGGGCTGACGCCCTTGGAGGGGCTCGTGATGGGTACACGGTCCGGCGATCTGGATCCGGCCGTCATCTTCCATTTGACGCGTGTTGGCGGAATGTCCATGGACGAGATCGACACTCTTCTCAACAAGAGGAGCGGCCTGTTCGGTCTGTGCGGGGACAACGACATGCGGGAGATCCGCCGCCGGATCGACGAGGGCGACGAAGAGGCCGCGCTCGCCTTCGACATTTACATTCACCGGCTCAGGAAGTACATCGGCGCCTATTACGCCGTGCTCGGAACGGTCGACGCGGTCGCCTTCACCGCCGGGGTCGGCGAGAACGCGGCGCCGGTACGGGAGGCCGCGGTCGCGGGCCTGGAGAGCCTGGGCCTGGCGGTCGACCCGGACCGCAACGCCGTACGCGGCGACGCGCCGCGGCTGATCTCGCCCGAGTCGGCGCGGGTGGCCGTGGCCGTGGTGCCGACGGATGAAGAACTGGAGATCGCGACGCAGACCTACGCACTGGTCGGAAAGCACAACTGAATAGCACCTGAGCGGTGTGGCACTCATTTGTATCTTCCGCCAGACGGAATATTCCGTAGCGAAACAAACCGATAGGATCGCCCCATGCGCCGTTCGAAAATCGTCTGTACTCTCGGCCCCGCGGTCGACTCCCACGAGATGCTCGTCGCCATGATCGAGGCGGGCATGAATGTGGCCCGGTTCAACTTCAGCCATGGCACCCACGCCGAACACCAGGCGCGGTACGACCGCGTCCGGGCCGCGGCCAAGGAGACCGGCCGGGCCATCGGTGTCCTCGCCGACCTGCAGGGCCCGAAGATCCGCCTGGAGACCTTCGCCGAGGGTCCGGTCGAGCTGGAGCGCGGTGACGAGTTCGTCATCACGACCGAGGACGTGCCGGGCGACAAGCACATCTGCGGTACGACGTACAAGGGTCTGCCGGGCGACGTGTCGCGCGGCGACCAGGTCCTCATCAACGACGGCAACGTCGAGCTGAAGGTCCTGGACGTCGAGGGCCCCCGGGTGAAGACGATCGTCATCGAGGGCGGTGTCGTCTCCGACCACAAGGGCATCAACCTGCCCGGCACGGCCGTCAACGTGCCCGCGCTGAGCGAGAAGGACATCGAGGACCTGCGCTTCGCCCTCCGCATGGGCTGCGACCTGGTCGCGCTGTCCTTCGTCCGGGACGCCAGGGACGTCCAGGACGTGCACCGCGTCATGGACGAGGAGGGCCGCCGGGTCCCCGTCATCGCCAAGGTGGAGAAGCCGCAGGCGGTGGAGAACATGGAGGACGTCGTGATGGCGTTCGACGGCGTGATGGTCGCGCGTGGCGACCTCGCCGTCGAGTACCCGCTCGAGAAGGTCCCCATGGTGCAGAAGCGCCTGATCGAGCTGGGCCGGCGCAACGCCAAGCCGGTGATCGTGGCGACCCAGATGATGGAGTCGATGATCACCAACTCCCGTCCGACCCGCGCCGAGGCCTCCGACGTGGCCAACGCGATCCTGGACGGCGCCGACGCGGTCATGCTCTCGGCCGAGTCGAGCGTGGGCGCGTACCCGATCGAGACGGTCCGGACGATGTCGAAGATCGTCCAGGCGGCCGAGCAGGAGCTGCTCTCCAAGGGCCTGCAGCCGCTGGTCCCGGGCAAGAAGCCGCGCACGCAGGGCGGTTCGGTGGCCCGTGCGGCCGCCGAGATCGCCGACTTCCTCGGCGGCAAGGGCCTGATCGCCTTCACCAAGTCCGGTGACACCGCGCGCCGCCTCTCCCGCTACCGCGCGTGCCAGCCGATCATCGCCTTCACCACGGACGAGGCCACGCGCAACCAGCTCACCCTCAGCTGGGGCGTGGAGTCGCACGTCGTGCCGTTCGTGAACACCACCGACGAGATGGTCGACCTGGTGGACCAGGAGATCGCCAAGCTGAGCCGGTTCGACGCGGGTGACACGGTCATCATCACCGCCGGCTCGCCCCCCGGCGTCCCCGGCACCACCAACATGCTCCGCGTCCACCACATCGGCGGCAGCAACTGACGGGCCCCGCAAGGGCCTTGCACACGACTGAGGGCGCCCCCTGTGACAGGGGGCGCCCTCAGTCGTGTGCGGCTCCCGAACGAGCTTGCGCGACCGGTCAGTCGGTCGTGTACACGTGCATGCCGGGCACGTGCAGGTTGCCGCCGAACTGGGCGGCCTGGACCACCTTCACGTTGGTGAAGTAGATCAGCGGGATGTTCAGCGGCGGCGGGCTGTCGGGGCTGAAGGTCACCGGGATCAGACCGAACAGATTGCCCGATATGCTCTCGGTGTACATCACGGTGTCGCCGCCCCGGATGGTCGACGTCGAGCCCTTGGACGCCTGCACGTGGTAGGTCTTGCCCGCCTGCTTGTCGTTCACCGTCTGGTGCAGGTCACCGATGTCCGTGCCGTCGGAGATGACGTACTTCAGCACCTTCTTCTTGGTGCCGTTGGCCGTCTTCACCTCGACGATGCCCTGATAGTCGGCACCCTTGAGCAGCAGGGAGCTGGCGTTCAGGTACCAGGGGTCGTCCGCGACAGGGGTCTTGTTGTCGACGCCGCTCTCGTCGTCGGTGGCCACCGGGCAGTCGTCCGCGGAGGCGGAGTCGCTCGCGGACGGGGTCGGGGCCGGGGTCGCCGACCCGGCGGCGTCCTTTGCCGCCTTGACGGTGTCCTCGGCGGTCTTGGAGACCGTGCCGGTGGTGTCCTTCACCGTGTCCTCGACCGTCTTGCCGGCCTCGGAGGCGGTGTCCTTCACGGTGTCGGAGACCTGGGAACCGGACGACGACGTGTCGCTCTTCGAGGCCGGGTCCGTGGACGCGCCGGAGGACGACGGGGAGGCGGACGGCGTCGGGCTCGCGGTGGCCGTACCGGAGTCCTTCTCGCCACCGGTGAGGATGCCGCCGAGCGTGTCGCCGATGGTGTCCAGCAGACCGCCGCCGGTGCTCTGGGACGCGGACGGACTGGGCGTCGCCGTGTCGCCACCGGAGCCCGAACCCGAGTCCGACGAGCCGGAGCCCGAACCGGAGTCGGCGGAGCCGGAGGTCTCGGTCGGCTTGGGCGCGGCCTTGTCGTCGGAACCTGAATCCGACGAAGGGGCCGTGTCCGAACCCTTCGTGTCCGTCGTGTCCTCGGCGCCCTTCGCGTCCCCGGTGTCCTTGGAGGGCGTGGCGGGGTCCTCGGACTTGCTGTCCGAGGCGGACGGCGACGGCGAGGCCGAGGGGGTCTCGGAGCCGTCCAGCGCCTTGACGCAGTCCTTGTACTCGTCGGCCGTCAGGCTCTTGGACGTCGTCGACGGCGACGGACCGCCGTTGTTGTCGGCGAGGGCGAGCGTGGATGTGAAGCCCATGCCCATGAGCACCGCGGTCGGCATCGCCACGGAGGCGATCGCCTTGCCGGCCGGCATGTGGAACCTGGTGAACAGCGGCTTCTTGGGTACCGCGTGGCGGGGCCCGGTTCTCGCACGGGACCCGTCCACATCGGTCCCGCGGGTCACCTCGTCAGCCGGCACTGTGCCTCCCGTTCGCCCCGTTGGCCGGGCTCGTTCCTGACAGGTCGTTCGACTCACTCACCGGGTCCGTGCCCTCGTGGGGCAGCGGAGCGGCCTCAGGAGCACCGCCCACGCCCGGCGCCGACTCGGCCGGCGGCTGCGGCTGCTCGGTCGCGCCCGGCGCCCAGGCCACGGCCATCGCTCCACCGATGAGGGAGAGCAGGAAGCCCATGACGAAGCCACCGAAGTTGGACACGGGGATGGACACCAGCGCGAGCAGGATCGCGGCGACTCCCGCGAAGGTCCGCACGTGCTTCTGGAACCAGAGGCTGATGCCCAGGACGATGAGCAGCACACCGATGATCAGGGATCCGGCTCCCGCGGTGGTCGCCATCGCCAGCGTCAGGTGGCCGAGCTGGAGGTGGGCGTACGGGAAGTACATGATCGGAAAGCCGCCGAGCAAGACGAACAGACCGGCCCAGAACGGACGCGTGCCCCGCCAGGCGCGGAACTGCAGCCTCCGGCGGGTGAACTGGCCGGGTGCGGCGGCAGGAGTCTCGGCGCTCATGGAAAACAGCTCCCTGGTGCGGCGTTGCTGTGGTGGTGATGTGTGCCGCGCGTGAAGGCGCGGCCGGAGTGGGGACGGGCGGGGGCGCCTTCGGCTCCCCCGCCCGTCATCGAGTGCTTAGTAGCACTCCTTGACACCCGTCGACAGCGACATCTTCAGGCCGCTGAGCTTGAAGGTGCCGGCGGTGGTCGCCCACGCCGTCTGCTTCACGTCGACCAGCGTGGCCTTGTCGGCCTGCTGTGCGAACCCGTACGGGTTGGCCTGCTCGCCGCCACCCTTCATGCCCGGACCCTTGGAGGCGTCCTTGGCGGCCACACCGATGTCGATGTTCTCGAACGTCGCGTCGGCGTTGAGGTCGGCGACGTCGATGTAGATGTTCTCGGCCTGGACCTTGTCGTGACCGGCGCCGCCGGCCCGCAGGATCAGGCTGACGTTGCCGAAGATCGGCACGTCCGGGGTGACGACGGACTGGCACAGGTTGGTGATCTCGGCGTGCTTGAACGCCGAGACGGCCACCGGGTGCGCCGTCTTCTTGCCGTCCAGCGTGTAACCGCTGTCGATGGCGCCGTACTGCGAGAAGCCGGTACCGACGAGCTGGTCCGCCGACACCTTGAACGACTGACCGGACACGCTGAACGAGGCGGCGAGAGCGCCCTGTGCGAGGGCCACACCTATGCACGCCGTGGCGGCGACGCTGGGCACCATGACCACAGCGAACCGCTTCCATCTGGTCCCGCCACGCACCTGGGACTCCATATTTCCTCCTTCTCGGACGTACATCTCCTGGCCCGGACTCGCCCCAATCGGCGGCTCAGCCGGGCAGGGATGGGAGAAGTGCTACGTCCTCGGGAAGGAGAGCGCCCGCACTCGGAGGCGCCAATCGCGCCCGAATCACCGGCGATCACCCCCGAGCGACAACCACTGGTCGCGCCTGACACGCATCACGCACAACCCTGCTGGACAGGCTCCGCCGACCGGCGAAGACCCCCCTGTCCAAGAGCCGGCGCCACTGCCGCCGGCTCTGCTCGGTGGGGACCCAGAGTCTCCCGTGACCCAACCGGCTGCCGGGGTACGGGAATGGACCGAGCGTCGCCGATCGTGGTGCATTCTCGCCCCGGGCACAAGGGGGTTCGTTACTGGCTAGTAACGGCCGGATAACCGGAGTACGACCGACCGGTCTCGGAGGGCGACGCTCGGTGGCATCCAAGGGCAGAACAAAGCCGTTGATCCCTGGACGAAACCAGACAGACCAACGGCTCTGATTTACTCCGAGTAACAGCGGCCGCGATTACCAAGATTTGGTAAAGCGCGGCCGCCCTGACAGCTCGTCGGCGAATCTTTCACCCCGGCATCACAAGCCGTGGCGTTTAGCGACTGGTCAGAACAACGCCCGCGCCAGCGCCCGGCGCGCCCCGACCACCCGCGGGTCCTCCTGACCCACGACCTCGAACAGCTCCAGCAGCCGGCGCCGCACCGATTCCCGGTCGTCACCCGCCGTGCGCCGCACGGTCTCGATCAGCCGCCCGAAGGCGTCCTCGACATGACCGCCCACCAGATCCAGGTCGGCGGCGGCGATCTGCGCGTCCGCGTCGGCAGGCTTCTCGGCCGCCTCCTGACGCACCTTCTGCGGGTCGAAGCCCTGCACCCGCTCGAGCAGCTCGGCCTGCGCGAGGCCGAGCTTGGCCTCCGGGTGGGCCGGGTCGTCGGCGAGCACGTTCTTGTAGGCCTGGATGGCACCGCCGAGGTCACCGGCGTCCAGGGCCAGTGCGGCGGCGTTCAGCGTCGCGTCGTACGGACCCTCCGCCACCGCGGCCTCGGAGGCACCGCCCGGCTCGGCGTCCGGGTCGACGGTCAGGCCGGTCAGCCCGAACCGCTCTTCGGCGACCTGCACCAGCTGGTCCAGGGTCTGCCGGATCTGCTGCTCGCCGGCCGCCCCCTGGAACAGCGGCAGCGCCTGCCCGGCGACGACGGCGAACACGGCCGGGATGCCCTGCACCCCGAACTGCTGCATCAGCATCTGGTTGGCGTCGACGTCGACCTTGGCGAGCAGGAAGCGCCCGTTGTACTCGAGGGCCAGTCGCTCCAGGACCGGGCTCAGCTGCTTGCAGGGCTGACACCACTCGGCCCAGAAGTCGATGACGACGGGCACTTCTGCGGACCTCTGCAGGACGTCCCGCTCGAACCCGGCCTCATCGACGTCGATGACGAGATCGGCCGGGGAGACGGCCCCCGCCCCGCCCTGTCGGGCGGCTTCGGCGCGCGTCTGCTCGGCCTTGGCCTTGGCCTCCTGGGCCGCCTTGACCGCGGCGAGGTCGACGACGCCGCTCATGGACATGTTCCGTGGCTGCATGCGTCTATCCTCCCCGTTCCCGCGCCGGAATGAAAAAACAGGTGTGGCCGGCGCCGGGTCCCCACCCCACGCCGTGGTCGCCGCTCGCGTACGTCCCTCGCGAGCTTTCGCTACGACTCGTAGCGTAATGCCATGAGGACGCCTCGCGACACCACGCCCCGGTGATCTCTCTCACCACGTCAGGGGAAACCGTCGGTTTATGGTCAGGGCATGCAGAGCCGCACCCCCGCCAGCCGTACCGGACGTCCGCGCAGCGCCGCAGCGGACGCCGCGATCCTGGCCGCGACGCGGGAGGCGCTGGTGGAACTGGGCTGGTCCAAGCTCACCCTGGGAGACGTGGCGACGCGGGCCGGGGTTGCGAAGACCACGCTGTACCGCCGCTGGGCCGGCAAGAACGAACTGGTCGTGGACGCGGTGGCGGAGTTGTTCGACGAACTCCGGCTCCCCGACCTGGGCAGCCTCGCCGCCGACATCGAGGGCGTGGTGCTGCAGTTCGCGGCCATCCTGGCCCGCCCGGAGGCCAAGAGCGGCCTGATGGCGGTGGTCGCGGAGTCGACCCGCGACGACGCCCTGCGCGAGCGTATCCGCGCGTCCATCGTCGACCGTCAGATGTGTCTGGTCCTGGAGGGCCGGGCACGGGCCCAGCGCCGTGGCGAACTCCCCCCGGAGCCCGACCCCGCCGCGTCCGCCCGCACGGTGGACCTCATCTTCGACGTGGTGGCCGGCGCGGTGGTGCACCGCACCCTGGTCAGCGGCAAACCCGCCGACGAGGAGTGGGTGCACAGCTTCACCCGGGTACTTCTGCTGGGCCTGACGTCGACGGAATCACCGGAGGCCGCCGAGCCGGCCACACCCCGACCCCCCACCCCGGACACACCCCCCACCTCCCAGCCGACCTAGCCGGGACCGCCCCCCACCGCCCGGCCGCCCCATCCGGGCGCAACACCCGCCTCCCAGCCGGGCGCGCCCGCCACTCGACCGGCCGAACCGGGCCCGACGCCCACTGCCCGGCCGACCCATCCAGGCGCACACCCGCCTCCCAGCCGACCGGGCCGAGGCCGACACCAACCCGCGCCTCCCAGCCGACCGAACCGGGCGCGCCCGCCACTCGACCGGCCGAACCGGGCGCGACGTCCGCTTCTCGGCAGGGCGAGTCGGGTGGTGGGTGGGCACAGGCCTGGGGGCAGGGGGTGGAACCCCTGACGCGGTCGTGCCGGGTTGCGGTGTCTAGAAGCCCGCCGGCTCCGTGTACACCCCCCACTCGTCCCGCAGCACCCCGCAGATCTCGCCCAGCGTCGCCTCGGCCCGCACGGCGTCCAGCATCGGCTCGATCATGTTGGCCCCGGACCGGGCCGCGGCCAGCATCCCGTCCAGCGCCGCCCGCACCGCGGACTCGTCCCGCGCCGCCTTCCGCTCGGAGAGCACCCGCACCTGCTCCCGCTCCACCTCATGGCTGACCCGCAGAATCTCCAGGTCCCCGGTGACCGACCCGGTGTGGACGTTGACGCCCACGACCCTCTTCTCGCCCTTCTCCAGGGCCTGCTGGTAGCGGAACGCCGACTCGGCGATCTCCCCGGTGAACCAGCCGTCCTCGATCCCGCGCAGGATGCCGGAGGTGATCGGTCCGATCGGGTGCCGCCCGTCCGGGTGCGCCCGGAGCCCCCGCTCCCTGATCTGCTCGAAGATCTTCTCCGCGTCCGCCTCGATGCGATCCGTCAGCTGCTCGATGAACCACGAACCGCCCAGCGGATCGGCCACGTTGGCGACCCCGGTCTCCTCCATCAGCACCTGCTGGGTACGCAGCGCGATCTCCGCGGCCTGCTCGCTGGGCAGCGCGAGCGTCTCGTCCAGCGCGTTGGTGTGCAGGGAGTTGGTGCCGCCGAGCACCGCGGCCAGCGCCTCCACGGCCGTACGCACCACGTTGTTGTACGGCTGCTGCGCGGTCAGCGAGACACCCGCGGTCTGCGTGTGGAACCGCAGCCACTGCGCCTTCTCGCTCTTCGCGCCGTACACGTCCCGCATCCAGCGGGCCCAGATCCGGCGCGCGGCACGGAACTTGGCGATCTCCTCGAAGAAGTCCAGGTGCGCGTCGAAGAAGAAGGACAGACCCGGCGCGAAGACGTCCACGTCGAGCCCGCGCGAGAGGCCCAGCTCCACGTAGCCGAAGCCGTCGGCGAGCGTGTACGCCAGCTCCTGCGCGGCCGTGGCCCCGGCCTCGCGGATGTGGTAGCCGGAGACCGACAGCGGCTTGTAGGCGGGGATGCCGGCCGCGCAGTGCTCCATCAGGTCGCCGATCAGGCGCAGATGCGGCTCGGGCTGGAAGAGCCACTCCTTCTGCGCGATGTACTCCTTGAAGATGTCGGTCTGGAGGGTCCCGTTGAGCACCCCGGGATCCACGCCCTGCCGCTCGGCGGCGACCAGGTACATGCAGAAGACGGGCACGGCGGGCCCGCTGATCGTCATCGAGGTGGTGACGTCCCCCAGCGGGATGTCCTTGAACAGCACCTCCATGTCGGCGGCCGAGTCGATGGCGACACCGCAGTGCCCGACCTCGCCGAGTGAGCGGGGATCGTCGGAGTCGCGGCCCATCAGCGTCGGCATGTCGAACGCGACGGACAGTCCCCCGCCACCGGCGGCGAGGATCATCTTGTACCGCTCGTTGGTCTGCTCGGCGTTGCCGAACCCGGCGAACTGCCGGATGGTCCAGGTGCGGCCGCGGTAGCCGGTCGGATGGAGCCCGCGGGTGAAGGGGTACTCCCCGGGCCAGCCGATCCGCTCGAATCCCTCGTACGTGTCGCCCGGTCGGGGCCCGTACACCGGCTCCACGGGATCGCCGGAGAGCGTGGTGAAGTCAGCGTCGCGCTTGCGCGCGGCGTCGTATCGGGCCTGCCACCGTCGGCGGCCCTCCTCGATGGCGTGAGCATCCATGCCATCGAATTTACTAGGACGTCCTAGTAAATGTCGATGGCAGACCGCCGTACGACACTCGCACGGCGGTGTGATCTACGCCTTGGCGACGGCCGGGGCCTCGTCGGCGACCCTGGCCTCCAGCTCGTGGCTGATCCTGCGCTCGACGAAGAAGGCGGCGGTGGGGAGGGTTCCCGCGAGCAGCACCCACAGCTGCTTGCCGACCGGCCACTTCGCCTTGGAGCCCAGGTCGAAGGCGAAGATCAGGTAGACGACGTACAGCCAGCCGTGGGCGATGGCGACGACCCGGGTGAAGTCGGCGGCACCGTCGACGTCCAGCCCATACTTCGCGATCATGCCCAGGCACAGCAGCACCAGCAGGACACCGGTGAGGTAGGCCATGACGCGGTAGCGGGTCAGCACGCTCTTTTTCATGCAGTCGAGCGTAACCACCCGTTCCGGGAGATCTTGCCCCGGGTCACTCCGCGTCGAAATCGTCCGCCGCGACCCGCAGCGGCCGGAGCATCGCGAAGATCTCCTGGCACTCCTCCGCGTCGTACACCCCGAGCCCGAAATCCATGGCCATGAGGTCCCGGGTGGCCGACTCGACCACCTCGCGGCCCTTGTCGGTGATGACGGCCAGGGTGCCGCGGCCGTCGTTGGGATTGGGCCGCTTGGCGACCAGCCCGGACTTCACCAGCCGGTCCACGGTGTTCGTGACGGACGTGGGATGCACCATCAGCCGCTCGCCGATCTTGGACATCGGCAGCTCACCGGCCTTGGAGAAGGTGAGCAGCACCAGCGCCTCGTAGCGGGCGAACGTCAGCCCGTACGGCTTGACCACCGCGTCCACCTCGGCGAGCAGGATCTGCTGGGCCCGCATGATCGAGGTGATCGCGGCCATGGACGGCACGTTTCCCCAGCGCTGCTTCCAGAGTTCGTCAGCACGGGCGATGGGATCGAACGGGAGGCTGAGTGGCTTCGGCACGTCATCAGACCCTACCGGCCGGTCATATGCCGGGCAGCCCTGTCTCGGGTTTCGGTCGCCCGGGCGGCCAGGGCGAGCCCGCAGCAGCACAGGACGCCCACCGCTCCCGCCCCCACCACGGCCGTGCGCACCCCCACCACCTGCGCGGCCGCCCCGGCCAGCGCCATGCCGACGCCCTGGACCGTCATCAGCCCCGCGCTCAGCACGGTCATGGCACGGCCGCGCAGCTCCTGCGGCACGTCGCGCACGAACCACTGGTCCAGGCCCAGGGTGTACGCCGACCCGGCCCCCGACAGCAGCAGGAGCAGCAGCGAGGCGGCGAGCCCGGGGTGCAGGGCGTAGCCGAGGTAGGGCAGCAGGGTCAGGCAGAGCAGGGGCAGCGCGATGCGCTCCCGGGCCGCGGGCGCGAGCCGGGAGCCGGCGAACAGCTCTCCGGCCACCGTGCCGACGGGCAGCGCGCACATCAGCAGGCCGAGGCCGACGGACCCGCTGCCGAGGGCGTCGGCGTACGGCGCCGCCAGCGCCTCGGGGACCACCGAGAACGCCGACGGCACCCAGAAGACGAGGAGCAGCACGCGCACGCGCGGGCGGGCGAACAGCTGCCGCGTACCGGGCGGGGTGTCGGTCCGGTGCCGCGCGCGGGCGGGCCGGTGCCGGGTGCCGAGGCGCAGCAGCGCGGCGGAGGCGAGGAAGGTCCCGACGGTGATCAGCAGGGCATGGCGGGGGGCGACGGCCGTGAGGAGCAGACCGCCGAGGCCGTATCCGACGAGCAGGGCGCTCTGGGCGACGATCCGCAGCAGGGAGCGGCCGAGCACGAACAGGTCGCCGTCGCCGAGCACGTCGGCGAGGGTGGCCATGCGGGTGCCGGAGAAGACCGGGGCGACGACGGCGAGGCAGCAGCGCAGCGCGAGCAGGACGCCGATGCCCGTGCCGGGGACCGCCATCAGGGCCACACAGCCCGCGCACACCGCATCGCAGGTGACGAGCACGCGCCGGGCCGGGAAGCGGTCGGCGACCGGGGCGAGCAGGGTGCCGCCGATCGCGTACGGCAGGAAGCCCAGCGCGAAGGTGAGGGCGCTCAGCAGGGGTGAGCGGGTGAGGTCGTAGACGAGGACGGACAGTGCGATCTCGCTGACGATCACACCGAGCATGGACAGGACGTGCGCGGCGAAGACGGCCCGGAACTCGGGCACGGCGAAGACACGGCCGTAACCGGCGGGCGCCGGGGCCTGGGGTGGGGCGGACATGCGGGGCAGCGTGCCCGGGGCCGGGGCGGCGACCGTAGACTTTCGGCTCCAGCCGAATGTCCGGCGGGCCGGACCGGGACGAGGCGGTGACCATGCCCTCACGCCTGCACTTCGGCGACGACGACTTCCTGCGCTGCCGGTTCGCCCTCTCGCCCCTCTGGGAGACGCAGGAGGCGGTGCGCACGCTCAAGCGGCCGGACCGGCACGGCTATCACGCCCCCTGGCTGCGGCGGATCAGGGATGCCGCGGCCGGTCTCGATCTCGCTCCGCTGTGGCTGCTGATGCCGCGACGCGGACACTCCCCGGACTGGCTGGTCCCGCCGCTGCTGAGCCCCGCGGTGGGCTTCGACGAGGAGATCGCGGCGGTGCGGGCGGCCGATCCCGAGGCGGCCCGGGCGGACACCGCCGAGTCGCTGGCCTGCACGCCGGGCGCGCTGGAGTCGGCGCATGGCCGGGCCTGGCTCGAGGACCCGGAGCGGATGGTGCGGGAGCTGGCGGACGCGCTGGAGGAGGCCTGGCGGGTGCTGGTCGAGCCGGACTGGCCCCGGTTGCGGGCGCTGCTGGAGGCGGACATCGCCTTCCACTCCCGGCGGCTGGCCGAGGTCGGCCTCGGCGTGCTGCTGCCGGAGGTCCACGCGCGCTGCGGCTGGCAGGAGTCGACGCTGACCGTGGAGTCGGGCGGCGAGCACGAGCGGCACCTCGGCGGGCGCGGGTTGGTGCTGATGCCGAGCGTGTTCACCTGGCCGGACGTGATCAGCAGCTTCCCGCCGCCCTGGCAGCCGGCCGTGGTCTACCCGGCACGCGGCATCGGCGGCCTGTGGGCGGAACCGGCCGAGCGGACGCCCGAGGCGCTGGTACGGCTGCTGGGCCGCAACCGGGCGGCCGTGCTGGCCGCGCTGGACGAGCCCGCGACCACCACGGCGCTCGCGCACCGGCTGCGACTGGCCGCCTCGTCGGTCTCGGCCCACCTGACGGTCCTGCGCGACGCCGGCCTCCTGACCGGCCGCCGCTACGGCCACCAGGTCCTCTACGAACGGACACCGCTGGGGATGGCGCTGACCTCGGGTGGCTGACACTCCCGCCGGACCGAGAGGGTTCAGACCGGCACAGAGAGCCGCCCCGGACGGCACGGGGCGGCACAGCCGGCCCAGGGGCGCGGGGACTGCGCACGCGGCCACGACGCACCCACACCCGGCCGTGCCCGGGCCACCCCTCAGCGGCCCACCCGCCGCAGGTGGTGCCGCACCGCCCGCTGTGCCACCGGTCCCAACGACTCCACCGCCGCCACCAGCGCGCCGAGCTGTTCCAAGGCGTCCAGCGCCGCCCGCGCGCCCCCCTCGTCGACGCCCTCGTACAGCTCGATCCCCACGAAGGACGCGGCTATCGCACGAGCCAGTCCCGCCGGATCCGCGAACTCCCCGAAGGGCGTCGCCGCGAGCACCCGTCTGAGCACCTGCTCGATCTCGGTGATCCACAGGGAGAGGCCGGCGGCCGTGGCCGGGCCGAGGGCCGCGTGGGTCGGGGCGCCGGCCAGCAGCTGGCCCAGCAGCGCCACATGGCCGCCGGCACGCTCGTGCTCGTGGATCTCGCGGCCGACGGCGAGGAGTTCGGACAGCGAGGTGACCTCCGCGAGGCGGGGCCGGTACCGTGCCACGGCCTTCTCCGCCCCGTACCGGCAGGCCGCCGCCAGCAGTTCGTCCACCGATCCGAAGTGGTAGAAGACGAGGGCCTGGTTGACGCCGGCCGCCGCCGCCACCGTCCGGGCCGAGGTCTTCGCGATCCCCTGCTCCGTGAGCGTCCGTAGCGCGCCCTCCAGCAGCCTGGCCTTGGTCTCCTGCGACTTCGCCGTCTCCGGGCTCATGCGCGCGCCTCCTCCCGCACGGGTCGCAGCCCGCGCCGCACCCCGCGGCCGCGCAGGTCCGTGTACGAGGCCGTGAAGGAACCTTCGTAGCCGAAGAGCGGACCGAACCAGCGGTTGACCACGCGTACCCGGATGCGGAAGCGGCCGGCCGCGTCGTCGTAGGACTCGCGCACCTCGGCCGTCGCCCCGACGAGTTCGGGTACGCGCACGTCCACCGGCCCCTCCCGGAAACGGTGCTCGCCGGAGCGGATGAGCAGCGAGCCGTCGGGCTCGGCGCGGAAGTGCAGCTCGCTGGCCAGGTGCTGGTGGGTGCCGAGGTAGTCGAGGATGCGGTCGCCCTTGGGGCTGAGCACCATCTGGGCGTCGAAGCGGCGGCAGCGGCCGGGCAGGTCGAAGGTGCGCACGAAGCTCACCGTCTCACGGCCGAAGGAGTCGGTGTACGGCACGTTCTCGATGACGAAGGGGACGTTCCGGCCGGCCCTGGGGACCAGGATGTTACGGGTGGCGCCCAGCGCGAGGAACGGCTTCACGTACGCCGGTCCGTGCCAGATCCGGTCCATCACGCCCCGGCCGGCGCAGGCCTCGCCGCTCTCGACACCCACCGAGAAGCGGCGTCGGAGCCGGGGGTGCAGCCGGTCGAAGTCGGCGCCCATGACGGTCTGGAACATCGAGGTCATCCGTGCTTCTCCAGGGTGCGCAACAGTCGGGGCGCCCGGGTCTGGGTGACCGGGGCGCGCAGGCACCGGCGGGCGGCCGGGGTGCAGGCGAGCGGCGCCTTGAACAGGGCGAGGGAGCCGCCGACCACCAGCAGCAGCGGGCACAGGAAGGCCGTGGCGTCGGGGAGGGGCCCGGACAGGCGGAGGAAGGAGCCGGGCCCGAGACCGGCCAGGCAGGCGGTGAGGACGAGCGCGCGCACCGTCAGCTCGGCGAACCAGTTCCACCGGGCGCGCTCGGGGGTGACGCCCCGCTCCAGCCAGAGCCGGAGGCGGTCGAAGGACCAGGCGGTCGCCCAGCCCATCAGCGGGCGGAACAGCACACGGTCCCCGAGGGCGCCGAGGGCGCCCCAGCGGGGGCGGTAGTCGTAGCCGGTGAGGAAACGGACGCCGTGCGCGTCGGGCACGTAGCGCCAGTAGCCGCTGCCCTCGGCGATCAGCGAGAGCGGATGCGGGGAGGAGAAGCGCAGGGCGGAGGTACGGGTGCCGTCGGGGCGCTCCTTCTCGCCGGCCGCGACGCCGGTGCCGGACACGGTGAGGAACGGCAGCACGCGTGTGGCGTACCGGAAGCGCTGCGGCTCGTCCTGCGCGCGCGGGAGGTGGTCGATCTCGGTGAAGCGCAGGTCCCAGCGCTGGTGCCGGGCGGGCTCCTGGGTGTGCGCCCACAGCTCGTCGAGGTCGGCGCGTATGTGTGTCTCGATGTAGAGACCCATGGTGTTCCCCCGTCAACCACTGTTTGAGCGAATGCTCAAAGTCTTGTGGGGTGAACGTACACCTTCTTGAGCGATCGCTCAAACGACGGCCACGAGAAAACCCCGGCCTGCGAGGACCGGGGTTTCGCGGGTACGGGCCGTACGGGGACTACTGCGCCAGGTGCCGCTCGACGGTCTCGACCTTGGAGGTGAGTCCGTCGGTCACGCCGGGCCGGATGTCCGCCTTGAGGACGAGCGAGACACGCGGGGCGCGCTTCTCGACGGCGGCGACGGCGCGCCTGACCACGTCCATCACCTCGTCCCACTCCCCCTCGATCGAGGTGAACATGGCGTCGGTGCGGTGGGGCAGGCCCGATTCGCGGACCACGCGCACGGCGTCGGCGACGTACTCCCCCACGTCCTCGCCCACGCCCAGCGGCGTCACGGAGAAGGCGACGATCATGCGTTCACGACCCCTTCCTTGCGGGCGCGGGCGGCGATGACGGCGTCCTCGGCCTCGCGGCGCAGCTTGCGCTCGGCGAAGAAGCCACCGGTGGGCAGCACCGAGAGGACGAAGTAGAGGGCCGCCGTCCGCAGCGGCCACTTCGTGCGGTTCCAGGCGTCCGCCCAGAAGATCACGTACAGGACAAAGAGAACACCGTGGACCGCGCCCATCACGGGGACCGCGTTGAAGTCCGAGGTCCGCTTGAGCACCGAGCAGACGAGCAGGATCAGGAAGGACACGGCCTCGGGGGCCGAGACCAGGCGGAGGCGGCGGAGGGAGGTGGCGGTCTTGATGTCCACGGATCACCTTCGGTGGGAGTAGCGACGACGGTCTGCCGGTTACGGACGGCCGGTTTGTGAACGCACGCACAAGCGTTCCCCCATTGTGACAAACGGTGCCCCTAGGGGTCCGCTCAGGGTGCGGGTCCACCCACGGGCCCTGTTCCGCCCACCCGCGTCACCGCTACTTTCGCTGCGTGGCGATGTTCCGACTCCAAGGGAGCAAGGTGCTCGCCGTCGACATGACCGGGGACGCCGTGAAGGCGAAGAACGGCTCGATGGTCGCGTACGACGGGCAGATGGCCTTCAAGAAGCTGAGCGGTGGCGGCGAGGGGCTGCGCGGGATGGTGACCCGGCGGCTCACCGGCGAGCAGATGACGGTGATGGAGGTGAAAGGCCATGGGACGTGCTGGTTCGCGGACCGGGCCTCGGAGATCAACCTGGTCGGCCTCCAGGGGGACAAGCTCTACGTCGAGTCCAGCAATCTGCTGGCGACCGACGCGGGGCTCAGGACGGGCACGACGTTCACGGGGCTGCGCGGCGCCTCGCAGGGCAACGGCCTCTTCACGACGACCGTCGAGGGGCACGGACAGGCGGCGATCCTGTCCGACGGGCCGGCGGTGGTGCTGCGCGTCAGCCCGCAGTACCCGCTGACCGTCGACCCGGGCGCCTACATCGCCCACCAGGGCGAGGTGCGGCAGTCCTTCCAGTCGGGTGTGACGTTCCGCACGCTCCTCGGGGAGGGCGGCGGCGAGGCCTTCCAGATCCGCTTCGAGGGCGACGGCCTCGTGTACGTGCAGCCGAGCGAGCGGAACACGATCGCGGGGGATCTGTGACATGCCCTTCCGAGAGATCAACTCCAAGATGGTCGAGGCGACCGTGCTGCCCGGGCAGCGGATGTTCAGTCAGCGCGGGGCGATGCTCGCCTATCAGGGGGAGGTGTCCTTCACGCCCAGCGTCCAGGGCGGCCAGGGCGGAGTGATGTCCATGATCGGGCGCCGGGTGGCCGGCGAGGCGACCCCGCTCATGTCCGTCGAGGGCAGCGGCACCGTCTTCTTCGGGCACGGCGGCCATCACGTCCACGTCATCAACCTCTCCGGCGACACCCTCTACGTCGAGGCCGACCGGCTGCTCGCCTTCGAGGGCACCCTGCAGCAGGGCACGATGTTCATGGGCTCACAGGGCGGGGTCATGGGCCTGGTCCGGGGCCAGGTCACCGGGCAGGGGCTGTTCACCACCACGCTCCAGGGCCACGGCGCCGTCGCCGTGATGGCGCACGGCGGCGTCTTCGAGATCCCGGTCACCCCGCAGCGCCCGGTCCATGTCGACCCGCAGGCCTACGTCGCCCACCACGGCGACGTCCGCAACAAGCTGTCCACCGCGCTCGGCTGGCGGGACATGGTGGGCCGGGGCTCCGGCGAGGCCTTCCAGCTGGAGCTGAGCGGCAACGGCACGGTGTACGTCCAGGCCTCGGAGGAGAAGCTGTGAGCGCGTACGGAACCCCGGGCGGCCCGGTGGTGCACGACCCGACGACCCTGCCCGCCGACGACAACGTGAACGCGTACACGTTCTGTGTCGAGCTGAAGAGCGGCCAGTGGTTCCTGCAGAAGGGGAAGATGATCGCCTACTACGGGGCGATCGAGTTCAACGGCATCGGGCACGGCCGACTCGACCGGCTCGTCCGTACCTCGTTCCATTCGCCACTGCACGCGAGCGACTGGGTCGTGGCGGAGGGCTCCGGCAAGATGCTGCTGGCCGACCGGGCCTTCGATGTCAATTCCTACGATCTGGACGACGGGAACTTGACCATTCGCGCGGGCAACCTGCTCGCTTTTCAGCCAAGTCTCACACTCAAGCAGTCGATCGTGCCGGGCTTTCTGACCCTCATCGGAACCGGAAAGTTCGTGGCCGCATCTAACGGTCCGGTGGTGTTCATGGAACCTCCGATCCGGGTCGACCCCCAGGCCCTCGTCGGGTGGGCCGACTGCCCGTCTCCGTGTCATCACTACGACCACGGTTATCTGACGGGCGTACTGGGCGGTCTACGTGCGATGACGGGTCTGGGCGGGGCGTCCGGCGAGGAGCACCAGTTCGAGTTCGTGGGCGCCGGGACGGTCCTGCTGCAGTCGACGGAGACCCTTATGGCCGAGGCGGCCACGGGGGCGATTCCGTCCCAGCCGGGGGTGCCCGGCGGTGGCGGAACGGCACCGAGCGGACACGGTCCGCAATCGTCGGGCGCACCGCGCCTTCCCGGACAGCTGGGAGACCTCCAGCGTCGCTTCGGGCTGTGAGCGGTAGTCTGCGGAGTGTGACATCGAACGCGTGCGCACTGTCACACCACCCGAAGTAGTTCGTCATTCAACTTCTTAGGTAGACTTCATTCATGGAGACCGAGACGGCCACGCGCTGGCTGACCGATGCGGAGCAGTGCGCCTGGCGCACCCACCTGGAGGTCAACAGGCTGTTGACGTACCAGCTCGAAAAAGATCTGCAGCCGTTCGGCCTGACAATGAACGACTACGAGATCCTCGTGAACCTGTCCGAGTCGGACGACGTACGGATGCGGATGAGCGATCTCGCCTCCGCGACCCTGCAGTCCAAGAGCCGGCTCTCGCACCAGATCACCCGCATGGAGAACGCGAACCTGGTGCGCCGTGAGAACTGCGAGTCCGACCGGCGGGGACTGTACGCCGTGCTGACCGAGTACGGCATGGAGACGATGAGGAAGGTGGCGCCGCACCACGTGGCGTCGGTGCGGCGGCATTTCATCGACCTGCTGTCGCCGGAGGCTCTGACGGAGCTGGACAAGGCGCTCAAGCCGATCGCCGAGCACCTGAGGGGGCAGCGGGGACGCCCCTGAGCCTCCTGAACGCTCCGGGACATCGGAGCCGGGCCGGGGGGTGCGGCGCCGCGGCCGGGCCGGGGGACGGGGCGCGCACCGGCACCGACGAGGTACCGCCGCGCCCGCCCCAGTCGCCGGGGGCGCGGGGACGGGCGGTCACCTCCCTGTCGTCGCCCGTGACGACCGGCCCCTAGGCGCGACGTACTGCCGGGCGGGCCGCCGGGCCGGCGGCCCGGGCGCCCGCGACCAGGGCGGACAGCAGAGCGGTGGCGCCCGCCAGGGCGAAGCAGGCCCCCAGCGGCACCCGCCCGATCAGCAGCCCCGCGACCAGCGATCCCCCCGAACTGCCGGCGTTCACCGCGGTGTTCACCCAGGCCCCGGCCTGAGTTCGCGCCCCCTCCGCCGCCAGCTCGTCCGCCAGCAGATACGCGGTCGTCAGAGCGGGAGCGATGAACACTCCGGCGCACGCCATGGCCGCGGTGAGGGTCCACAGGCCGGGGGCCAGGCCCGCTGCCGCGATCACCAGGCCGAGGCCCACCGCGAACCAGCACAGCCGTACCCGGGCCGGCGCCCGCCACCGCACCGCCCCGTTGGCCAGACCGCCCAGTGCGCTGCCGGCCGAAAGGGCGCCCAGGACCCAGGGCACCAGGGCGGTGTCGTACGAACGCGCGGTGGCGAAGGCCGGCACCAGCAGCTCCACGCCGCTCAGGGCCAGCCCGGCGCCCAGCGCGACGGCGACCGGGGGCAGCAGACCGCGGACACCGCCGCGCCGCTGCCTGCGGGGCCCGGGGCGCGGGCCCGGCAGCGCCGGGGACTGGACGAAGACCCAGGTGCCCGCGACGTTCAGGAACGCGCTGAGCAGGATGCCGGACGCCGGGGGCGCGACGGCCAGCAGCGCCCCGACCAGGGCCGGGCCGGAGACGAACAGCAGTTCCTCGGCGACTCCGTCCAGGCTGTAGGCGCGCTGCAACAGCGCCCGGTCCGGTACCAGTTCGCCCCACAGGGCGCGCATGGTCGGACCCAGCGGGGGTGCGCAGGCGCCGGCGAGGGCGGCTGCCGTGGCCATGGCCGCGGGAGGGGCTCCGGGGCGCCAGGTGAGGGCCGCGAGGACGCACAGCAGGGTGCCGTAGAGGGCCGACATGGGCAGCAGGGCGCGGCGCGGGCCGTGCCGGTCGGTGAGGGTCGCCCGCAACGGCATCAGGAAGACCGTGGTGGCGCCGAACAGGGACATCACCGCGCCGGAGACGGCGTACGAGCCGGTGGAGCGGGTGACGGACAGCAGCACCGCCAGGGCGACCGTGCCGTAGGACAGGCGGGCGGTCAGGGCGGAGGCGAAGGTGCGGCGCGCGTGCGGGACGCGCAGGACGGCGGCGTACGAGGGCCGCGAAGGGGGCGTGGACACGCTGAGGTTCCTCTGCGGGAGGCGGAAGAGCGGACACCGAAGGACGCGGTGGCCGTACGTCCGGCCCCGCGATCCGGTGCGCGCTCTACGCCATGGAGAGGAACATGCCCGTCAACTTAGCAGCACGATCTTCGGACCGGCGCCCCTCAGCCCTCCGTGAGGCCCGCCACCAGCTCGTCCGCGGCGCGGTAAGGGTCCAGTTCGCCGGCGACGATGCGCTCAGCGAGGGAACTGAGGCGGCGGTCGCCGTGCAGGTCTCCGATGCGCTCGCGCAGCGCGGTGACCGCGATGGTCTCCACCTCGTGGGCAGCGCGGGCCCTGCGGCGCTCGGCGAGGACGCCGCGCTCCTCCATCCACGCGCGGTGCTTCTCCAGGGCCTCGACGACCTCGTCCACGCCCTCCGCGCGCGCGGCGACCGTCTTCACGATCGGCGGACGCCAGTCACCGGGGCCGCGGGACTCGCCGAGGCCCAGCATGTGGTTCAGTTCGCGGGCGGTGGCGTCGGCACCGTCGCGGTCGGCCTTGTTGACGACGTAGACGTCACCGATCTCGAGGATGCCGGCCTTCGCCGCCTGGATGCCGTCGCCCATGCCGGGGGCCAGCAGGACGACGGAGGTGTCCGCCTGGGAGGCGATCTCCACCTCCGACTGGCCGACGCCGACCGTCTCGACCAGGACCACGTCGCAGCCCGCCGCGTCCAGGACGCGGATCGCCTGCGGGGCGGCCCAGGCCAGGCCGCCCAGGTGGCCACGGGTGGCCATGGAGCGGATGTAGACGCCGGGGTCGGAGGCGTGGTCCGACATGCGCACCCGGTCGCCGAGCAGGGCGCCGCCGGAGAAGGGGGACGACGGGTCGACGGCCAGGACGCCGACCCGCTTGCCCTGCTTGCGGTACGCGGTGACGAGGGCGGAGGTGGAGGTCGACTTGCCGACACCGGGAGAGCCCGTGAGGCCGACGACGTAGGCGTTGCCGGTCAGCGGGGCCAGCGCCGCCATGACCTCCCTGAGCTGCGGGGACGCCCCCTCCACCAGGGAGATCAGCCGGGCCACGGCCCGCGGCCGGCCTTCCCTGGCCTGGGCCACCAGAGAGGAGACGTCCTGCATCACAGCTCCGTTCAGCTAGAGAAACTCGGCGGATCCCCGAGGAACCCGGCGGATCCCCGAGGAACCTCGAAACGTACCGCTCAGGCCTTCGGTACCCGCACGATCAGCGCGTCACCCTGGCCACCGCCACCGCACAGCGCGGCCGCGCCGACACCGCCGCCCCGCCGCTTCAGCTCCAGCGCCAAGTGGAGCACGAGACGGGCGCCGGACATACCGATCGGGTGGCCCAGCGCGATGGCGCCGCCGTTGACGTTCACCTTTTCCGTGGACACGCCGAGGTCCTTCATTGACTGCACGGCGACCGCGGCGAAGGCCTCGTTGATCTCGATGAGGTCGAGGTCGGAGACCTCCAGGCCCTCCTTCTTCAGGGCGTGCTGGATGGCGTTGGACGGCTGCGACTGCAGGGAGTTGTCCGGGCCGGCCACATTGCCGTGGGCGCCGATCTCCGCGAGCCACTCCAGGCCCAGCTCCTGGGCCTTGGCCTTGCTCATCACGACCACGGCCGCCGCACCGTCCGAGATCTGCGAGGCGGAGCCGGCGGTGATCGTGCCGTCCTTGGTGAAGGCCGGGCGCAGCTTGCCCAGCGACTCGGCCGTGGTGTCGCCGCGGATGCCCTCGTCCTTGCTGAAGAGGACCGGCTCGCCCTTGCGCTGCGGGATCTCCACCGGGGTGATCTCGGCCTCGAAGACGCCGTTCTTCTGCGCGGCGGCGGCCCGCTGGTGCGACAGGGCGGCGATCTCGTCCTGCTCGGGGCGCTTGATGCCGAGGCGCGTGTTGTGCTTCTCCGTGGACTCGCCCATGGCGATGCCTTCGAAGGAGTCGGTCAGACCGTCGTAGGCCATGGCGTCGAGCATCTCGACCGCGCCGTACTTGAAGCCCTCACGGGACTTCGGCAGCAGGTGCGGGGCGTTGGTCATGGACTCCTGGCCGCCGGCCACGACGATGTCGAACTCGCCCGCGCGGATCAGCTGGTCGGCCAGGGCGATCGCGTCCAGGCCGGACAGACAGACCTTGTTGATGGTGAGCGCCGGGACGCTCATCGGGATGCCGGCCTTGACCGCCGCCTGGCGCGCCGGGATCTGCCCCGCCCCGGCCTGCAGCACCTGGCCCATGATCACGTACTGCACCTGGTCGCCGCCGATCCCCGCACGGTCGAGGGCTGCCTTGATCGCGAAGCCGCCGAGGTCGGCTCCGGAGAAGGACTTGAGGGAGCCCAGCAGTCGTCCCATGGGCGTACGGGCGCCCGCGACGATCACAGAGCTGGTCGTTCCAGAAGACATGAGCTGCGATCCCCTTACCGGCCTGCACAGCCGAGGAGTGAACGAGGGTTTACTTCGAATGTACTGATGGCACTCCGTGCCGTCATCGGGCCGTAGGTGTGATCGCGCGCACGTTGCGTAACCACCCCGGGAGCGCTGCACTGAAACCATGCTGACGCGAATCGACCACATCGGGATCGCCTGCCACGACCTCGACACGACCGTCGAGTTCTACCGGTCCACATACGGCTTCGAGGTGTTCCACACCGAGGTCAACGAGGAACAGGGCGTGCGCGAGGCCATGCTCAAGATCAACGAGACGTCCGACGGCGGCGCCTCCTACCTCCAGCTGCTGCAGCCGACCCGCGAGGACTCGGCGGTCGGCAAGTGGATGGCGAAGAACGGGGAGGGCGTCCACCACATCGCTTTCGGTACGGCGGATGTGGACGGCGACTCCGAGGCCATCCGTCAGAAGGGCCTACGCGTCCTGTACGACGAGCCGCAGCGTGGTTCCATGGGGTCACGGATCACCTTCCTGCACCCCAAGGACTGCCACGGTGTCCTCACAGAACTGGTCACTTCGGCCCCTGTTGAGTCGCCCGAGCACTGACCCCCGTACATAAGGGCCGGTAGGGTTGGGGGCGGTCGTCCCCTCAACCGGGACGACCGCATGCCGGGGTCCGGGTTTCGGGGGACGAGCGTCGGGGCAGCAGCCCGTGCTCCGCCGTTGATCTGACACCATTCCCCGGGGGCCCCGTTCGGCGGATGGACGGTGCTCGTTGGAGAAGCTGACCAGGGGACGGATGGGACCGCGCAGTGCGGGGCTACGAGAGCCAGGAGCGAGAGCCGGCGGCTGACGTCGACCACCTCTCTCGGTTCGAGGCCGAGATGAAGCGGCTGAAGACCGAGCGGGAAAAGGCGATCCAGCACGCCGAGGACCTCGGCTACCAGGTCGAGGTGCTGCGCGCCAAGCTGCACGAGGCGCGGCGCACCCTCATGACCCGGCCCGCCTACGACGGCGGTGACATCGGCTATCAGGCCGAGCAGTTGCTGCGGAATGCCCAGATGCAGGCCGAGCAGCTGCGCCAGGACGCCGAGCGGGAGCTGAGCCAGGCCCGCGCGCAGACCCAGCGCATCCTGCAGGAGCACGCCGAGCAGGCCGCCCGGCTCCAGGCCGAGCTGCACCAGGAGGCGGTGACCCGGCGCCAGCAGCTCGACCAGGAGCTGGCCGAACGCCGCTCCACCGTCGAGTCGCACGTCAACGAGAACGTGGCCTGGGCGGAGCAGCTGCGCGCCCGCACCGAGCAGCAGGCCCGCCGGCTGCTGGAGGAGTCCCGCGCCGAGGCCGAGCAGGCCATGACCGCCGCCCGCGCGGAGGCCGAGCGGCTGACCCGGGAGGCCCGCGAGCGGCTGCAGAGCGACGCCGAGTCCGCCCGCGCCGAGGCCGAGCAGATCCTGCGCCGCGCCCGCACGGACGCCGAGCGCCTGCTGAACGCTGCTTCCACGCAGGCCCAGGAGGCCACCGAGCACGCCGAGCAGCTGCGCACCGCCACCGTCACCGAGTCGGACACCGCCCGCCGCCAGGCCGCCGAGCTGAGCCGGGCCGCCGAGGAGCGGATGACGGCGGCCGAGGAGGCGCTGCGCAAGGCGCAGGCCGAGGCCGAGAAGCTGCAGACGGAGGCCAAGGAGGCCGCCGCCAAGGCCCTCGCGAGCGCCGAGGCCGCCAACGAGACGCGGACGCGTACCGCGAAGGAGCAGGTCGCCCGGCTGGTCGAGGAGGCCACCAAGGAGGCCGAGAACACCAAGTCCGAGGCCGAGCAGCTGGTCGCCGACGCGCGGGCCGAGGCCGAGAAGATCGTCGCCGAGGCCGGCGAGAAGGCCCGCTCCGTCACCGCGGAGGAGACGGCCAGCCAGCTGTCCAAGGCGGCCAAGACCGCCGAGGACGTCCTCAACAAGGCGTCCGAGGACGCCCAGAAGACCACCAGGGCCGCCACCGAGGAGGCCGAGCGGATCCGCACCGAGGCCGAGGCCGAGGCGGACCGGCTGCGTGCCGAGGCGCACGACATCGCCGAGCAGCTCAAGGGCGCGGCGAAGGACGACACCAAGGAGTACCGCGCCAAGACGGTCGAGCTGCAGGAGGAGGCCCGCCGGCTGCGCGGCGAGGCCGAGCAGCTGCGCGCCGACGCGGTCGCCGAGGGTGAGTCGATCCGCGCCGAGGCCCGCCGGGAGGCGGTGGCGCAGATCGAGGAGGCGGCCAGGTCCGCCGAGGAGCTGCTGTCCAAGGCCAAGGCGGACGCCGACGAGCTGCGCCAGAAGGCGACCACGGACAGTGAGAAGGTTCGTACCGAGGCCATCGAGCGCGCCACGGCGCTGCGCCGGCAGGCCGAGGAGACCCTGGAGCGCACCCGCAAGGAGGCCGAGCGGCTGCGCGCCGAGGCCGCCGAGCAGGCCGAGTCGGTCCAGGCGGACGCGGAGCGGGCCGCGCGGGAGCTGCGCGAGGAGACCGAGCGTGCCGTCGAGGCCCGCCGTGGCGAGGCCGCCGAGGAACTGACCCGGCTGCAGACCGAGGCCCAGGAGCGGCTGGCGTCCGCCGAAGAGGCGCTCACCGACGCCCGGGAGGCGGCCGCCCGGATCCGCCGGGAGGCCGCCGAGGAGTCCGAGCGGCTGCGCTCGGAGTCCGCCGAGCGGATCCGCACCCTCCAGCAGCAGGCCGAGGAGGAGGCGGACCGGCTGCGCACCGAGGCCGCGTCCGACGCGTCCGCCTCGCGCGCCGAGGGCGAGGCCATCGCCGTACGGCTGCGTTCCGAGGCCGCCGCCGAGGCGGAGCGGCTGAAGGTGGAGGCGCAGGAAACCGCCGACCGGGTGCGCGCGGAGGCGCAGGCCGCCGCCGAACGGCTCGGCGCCGAGGCGTCGGAGACGCTGGCCGCCGCGCAGGAGGAGGCCGCCCGGCGCCGTCGCGAGGCCGAGGAACTCCTCGGTTCCGCCCGCGAGGAGGCCGACCAGGAGCGCGAGCGGGCCCGCGCGCAGAGCGAGGAACTGCTGGCCTCGGCGCGCAAGCGGGTCGAGGAGGCGCAGACCGAGGCGATCCGGCTGGTCGAGGAGGCGGACCGACGCGCGACCGAGATGGTCGCCGCCGCCGAGCAGCACGCCCAGCAGGTGCGGGACTCCGTCGTCGGGCTGCACGAGCAGGCGCAGGAGGAGATCACCGGGCTGCGCTCGGCCGCCGAGCACGCGGCGGACCGTACGAAGCGGGAGGCCGAGGAGGAGGCGGACCGGGTCCGCGCCGACGCCTACGCCGAGCGGGAGCGGGCGAGCGAGGACGCCTCCCGGCTGCGGCGCGAGGCGAACGAGGAGTCGGAGGCCGCCAAGGCGCTGTCCGAGCGTACGGTCGCGGAGGCGATCGCGGAGGCCGAGCGGCTGCGTGCGGACGCGTCGGACTACGCCCAGCGGGTGCGCACCGAGGCGTCGGACGCGCTCGCCGAGGCCGACCAGGCCGCCGCCCGTACCCGGGCGGACGCCCGCGAGGACGCCAACCGCATCCGCTCGGACGCGGCGACCCAGGCGGACACCCTCATCACCGAGGCGCGCAACGAGGCCGAGCGGCTGCAGACCGAGACGGTCGCGGAGGCCGACCGGGTGCGCACGGAGGCGCTCACCGAGGCCGAGCGGCTCACCACGGAGACCGCCGCCGAGGCCGAGCGGGTGCGCTCGGAGGCCCTCGCCGAGGCCGACCGGGTCCGCAACGAGGCCGTGGCGGGCGCCGAGCAGCTCATCGGGGACGCCACCGGTGACGCCGAGCGGCTGCGGGCCGAGGCCGCCGAGACCGTCGGCTCCGCCCAGCAGCACGCCGAGCGGGTGCGGGCCGAGGCCGAGCGGCTCAAGGCGGACGCGGAGGCCGAGGCCGAACGGCTGGTCAACTCCGCGCGCGAGGAGGCCGAGCGGACCCTGGACGAGGCCCGCAGGGACGCCAACAAGCGGCGTTCGGAGGCGGCCGAGCAGGTCGACACGCTCATCACGGAGACCACGGCCGAGGCCGACAAGCTGCTCACCGAGGCCCAGCAGCAGGCGCTGCAGACCACCGCGGACGCCGAGTCGCAGGCCGACACGATGGTCGGCGCGGCCCGCAGCGAGGCCGAGCGGATCGTCTCCGAGGCCACCGTCGAGGGCAACTCCCGGGTGGAGAAGGCCCGTACGGACGCCGACGAGCTGCTGGTCGGTGCCCGTCGGGACGCCACCGCCATAAGGGAGCGCGCGGAGGAGCTGCGCGACCGCATCACCACCGAGATCGAGGAGCTGCACGAGCGGGCCCGCCGTGAGGCCGCCGAGACGATGAAGACCGCCGGCGACCGCTGCGACGCGCTCATCAAGGCGGCCGAGGAGCAGCTGGAGAAGGCACAGGCGAAGGCCAAGGAGCTGGTCTCGGAGGCCAGCTCCGAGGCGGGCAAGGTGCGCATCGCCGCCGTCAAGAAGGCGGAGGGGCTGCTCAAGGAGGCCGAGCAGAAGAAGGCCAGCCTGGTCAAGGAGGCCGAGGAGCTGAAGGCGGAGGCGATCCGCGAGGCCCGGCGCACGGTCGAGGAGGGCAAGCGCGAGCTGGAGATCCTGGTGCGCCGGCGCGAGGACATCAACGCCGAGATCTCCCGTGTCCAGGACGTCCTGGAGGCGCTGGAATCCTTCGAGGCGCCGTCGTCCGGCAAGGACAACGGAGTCAAGGCGGGCGCGACGGTCGGCGCCCCTCGTTCGGGTGGCAAGTCGTCAGACAGCTAGCGGATCGGGTGCGTTCCGTTGTCTTCTGGGGGCTTTGCCCGAGTCCTCGGCAAGCCGTCCGCCGGTCAGCCACCCAAAAGAGGTGCCATTCTCCAGATCAAAACCGTATCCGCTCGATGACACACCGCTTCGGCCCCTAGGATTCCCTTATCACCTCACCGGTCTCATTGACAGGAACCCCATGAGCGACACTTCCCCCTACGGCTTCGAGCTTGTGCGGCGTGGGTACGACCGCGCTCAGGTGGACGAACGTATCTCCAAGCTCGTCTCCGACCGTGACAGCGCTCTCGCCCGCATCACCGCTCTGGAGAAGCGCATCGAGGAGCTGCACCTCGAAACGCAGAACGCCCAGGCACAGGTCACCGACGCCGAGCCGTCGTACGCGGGTCTCGGCGCGCGGGTCGAGAAGATCCTGCGCCTGGCCGAGGAAGAGGCCAAGGAGCTGCGTGAGGAGGCCCGGCGCGCGGCCGAGCAGCACCGCGACCTCGCCGAGTCGGCGGCCCAGCAGGTCCGCAACGACGCCGAGTCCTACGCCGCCGAGCGCAAGGCGAAGGCCGAGGACGAGGGCGTCCGGATCGTCGAGAAGGCCAAGGCCGACGCCTCCCAGCTGCGTTCCGAGGCGCAGAAGGACGCACAGTCCAAGCGCGAGGAGGCGGACGCCCTCTTCGAGGAGACCCGCGCCAAGGCCGCGCAGGCCGCCGCCGACTTCGAGACGAACCTCGCCAAGCGCCGCGAGCAGTCCGAGCGTGACCTGGCCTCGCGTCAGCAGAAGGCCGAGAAGCGCCTCGCCGAGATCGAGCACCGCGCCGAGCAGCTGCGCCTGGAGGCGGAGAAGCTTCGCACGGACGCCGAGCGCCGCGCCCGCCAGACGGTGGAGACGGCCCAGCGCCAGGCCGAGGACATCGTGGCCGACGCCAACGCCAAGGCCGACCGGATCCGCTCGGAATCCGAGCGCGAGCTGGCCGCCCTCACCAACCGCCGCGACTCCATCAACGCCCAGCTGACGAACGTCCGCGAGATGCTCGCCACGCTGACCGGCGCCGCGGTGGCCGCTGCCGGCACGTCGACCGAGGACGAGCCGATCTCCCGGGGCGTCCCGGCGCAGCAGTCCCGGTAGTCTCCGGCAGTCGTACGACGCCTTGAGGGGCGGTGGGACCTGGTCCCGCCGCCCCCTTTCCGTTCCCTAGCGCAGCCCGAGCACGGGCGGGCCGTTCGTGCCGTCGCCGTTGACGAAGACCCAGGTGTCGCCCGCCCGCAGCAGTTGGCCGCCGGTGGAGTACCGGTCCGAGCGCACGGTGGTGCCGTCGTCCTCACCGATGCGGTGGCCGTCGGCCGTGTCGAGCGTCCACAGCCGGCCGTCGCCGAGCACGGCCACCCGGTCGCGGCCGGCGGGGGCCAGTGCGGCGACGCCCTTCAGGTCGGTGTGCCACAGCTGCCGGCCGTCGCGCAGCCGGTAGCCCGAGACGCGCTCGGGCAGGGAGGCTCCCGGCTCGGTGCCGGCGACGACGAGGGTGCCCCCGCGGACGACCGCCCAGAGCGCCGGCCGTGCCGTGAAGGTGTCGTAGTCGACCGGAAGCGGCGTGAGGTCCTCCTCGTCACCGGTGAGCGGGATCTGCACCGGGTCGCCGTCGTCGTCCGGGTGGACCAGCACGGCCGCGACCCCGCGCTTGTCGCTCTCCTTCACCAGCAGGGTGAACGGTTCGGCGGCGAGCACCATGACCGTGTCGGCCGGGCTCTCGATGGGCAGGTCCACGCTGCCCTGCTGCCTCCCGGTGGCGTTGTCCAGGGTCACCACCCGTCCGTCGGCATGGTCCAGCGTCTCGCACGTCACCACGACCCGGGTGGTGCCGCCGGCCGCGGAGACGACGTCGGGCGCGCACCGCGTGCCGTCACCGCTCTTGCGCCGCAGGTCGGCGCTCCAGCGCGGCCGCCCGTCGGCGAGGCCGTACGCCTGGACACCCGTGTCGGTCAGCGCGAGGGCCACGTCCCCGTCGGCGGCGAGCAGGCTGTCCCTGCCGGAGGTGTACTGGGCGACGCCCTCGACGGTCCGCTCCCACAGCTTGCGTCCGGTCCGGGTGTCGACGCCCCACACCGTGTCGCAGGGCTTCTTGTAGCGCGCGAAGGCGACCAGGCCGACGCCGTCCACGACGCGCTCGCTCATCGCGCAGACCGACTCGCGCACGGGGGCGCGCAGCGTCCAGCGGCGCTCCCCGTCGTGGGAGTCGTAGGCGACGAGCGCGTCGGTGCGCACCCGGACCACCGTCGCGGCGTCCTCGCCCACGGTCCAGACACCCTGCGCCCGCACGGTGGACGGCCGGTCGAGCCCCGCATGCCAGACGGCGTCGAGGACCGGGCCGCGCATCCACTGGTACGCCTGCCAGCCGGGCCACAGCGCGAGCGGCAGGCCGGCGACGACGAGGACGGCGGGCAGGACCTTGCCGGGCCGTCGGCCACCGAGCCGGGCGACGGCGGCCCCGAGCGCGGGGAGTCCGGCGAAGGTCAGCACGAACGCCAGGATGAGGGTGGGTGTGGTGCCGTCCGGACAGGCCCGGTATCTGCCGCAGGAGTTGCCCGGGATCGACGTCCACCCGAGGATGTGGAACTCCACCGCGAGCCCGAACACCGCCGCGGCCAGCACGACCGCCAGCCCCGCCCCCACCGCGCCCCGTGCCGTGCGCGGTCTGCCGTCCTCGACCACTTCTGCCCCCGCTCGTGTTCAGTTCTCCGGCGCCCCCCGGCGCCGCCCCCGGCGATCAAGGGGGCTGGGAGCATAACGCCCGGGAGCGGGCGGCGTCAGCGGCGGACGCACGGCTCCCCCACCCGCGCGGCGCCCCGGGCCGACCGCTCGAGTGGCAGGGCCCCGGAGGCCGTCCTAGCGTGGCCGCATGATCGAGTTGGAGGGGCTGACCAAGCGGTACGGCGACAAGGTGGCGGTCGACCATCTGACGTTCACGGTCAGGCCGGGCACCGTGACCGGGTTCCTCGGGCCCAACGGCGCCGGGAAGTCCACGACCATGCGGATGATCCTCGGGCTCGACCATCCCACCGCCGGCGACGTCCGCATCGACGGCAGGCACTACGACCGGCTCAAGGATCCGCTGACGTACATCGGCGCCCTGCTGGACGCCAAGGCCGTGCACGGCGGCCGGAGCGCCTACAACCATCTGCTGTGCCTCGCGCAGAGCAACGGGATTCCCGGACGCCGGGTGGCGGAGGTGCTGGACACCGTCGGTCTGACGGCGGTGGCGCGGAAGAAGGCCAAGGGGTTCTCGCTGGGCATGGGGCAGCGGCTGGGGATCGCCGGTGCGCTGCTGGGCGACCCGCGGATCCTGATGTTCGACGAGCCGGTCAACGGGCTCGACCCGGAGGGCATCCACTGGATCCGGACCCTGATGAAGTCGCTGGCCGCGCAGGGGCGGACGGTGTTCGTGTCGAGCCATCTGATGAGCGAGATGGCGCTGACGGCGGATCACCTGGTCGTCATCGGGCAGGGCCGGCTGCTCGCGGACACCTCCATGGCCGACTTCATCCGGCAGAACTCCCGGTCGTACGTCCGCATCCGTTCCCCGCAGCGCGAACGGCTGCTCGACGTGCTGCACGAGGCCGGGATCACGGCCGTGGAGGCGGGCGGCGGCGCGCTCGAGGTGGCGGGCGGCAAGGCCGAGCGGATCGGTGAGCTGGCGGCCCGGTACGGGCTCGTGCTGCACGAGCTGAGCCCGCAGCAGGCCTCGCTGGAGGAGGCGTTCATGCAGTTGACGGCGGAGTCGGTGGAGTACCACGCGCATGCCGCTCCGGGTCCCGGTCCGCAGGACTGGGGCGCCGGCTGGAAGGAGGCGTGAGAGATGGCGGCCGTCCAGGTCATCCGGTCCGAATGGACCAAGATCCGGTCGGTGGCGTCCACGGTGTGGACGCTGTCGCTGGCCGTGGTCGTCACCGTCGCCCTCGGCGTGCTGATCTCCGCGTTGTCGAACAGCCAGTACGAGAACATGCCCGTGCGGGAGCGGCTCTCCTTCGATCCCACGGTCATCAGCTTCGCGGGCATGACCCTCGGCCAGCTCGCCATGATCGTGTTCGGGGTGCTGGTCGTCTCGAACGAGTACAGCACCGGCATGATCCGGGTCTCGCTGGCCGCCGTTCCGCAGCGCGGCACCTTCCTCTTCGGCAAGATCGCGGTGGCCACCGCACTGGCGCTGGTCGTCGGCCTGGTGACGAGCTTCGCCGCGTTCTTCCTGGGGCAGACGATGCTCGGCTCCCACCGGGCGGGGATCGGCGATCCGGGAGTGCTGCGCGCGGTGGTCGGCGGCGGGCTGTACATGACCCTGATCGCGATGTTCTCCATGGGCGTCGCCGCGATGCTGCGCTCGCCGATGCTGTCGCTCGGCATCCTGATGCCGTTCTTCTTCCTGATCTCCAACATCCTCGGCAACGTCGACGCCACGAAGCAGGTCGGCCGCTTCCTGCCGGACCAGGCGGGCAGCCGGATCATGCAGGTGGTGCCGATCACCGGCGACGACACGCCCTACGGCCCCTGGGGCGGGCTCGGGATCATGGTGCTGTGGGTGATCGCCGCGCTCCTGGGCGGTTACGTCCTCCTCAAGCGCCGGGACGCCCAGTAGAAGTCACTGTCACGCACCGTCATGTTCTGGCTTTACCTTCTTTTGGGCGGAACCGTCAGCGCCTCGATATCCTCCTAACCCTTACGGGGGCGTGTGCCCCGCTGTCCTGAACCTTTCGATGGGTGCGGAGCATGATCGAGGCTGTAGGCCTTACCAAGCGCTACGGCGACAAGACCGCCGTGTACAACCTTTCCTTCCAGGTGCGACCGGGAGCCGTGACCGGATTCCTCGGGCCGAACGGCTCGGGCAAGTCGACGACGATGCGGATGATCCTCGGGCTGGACAACCCCACGTCCGGCTCGGTGACCATCGGCGGCTACCCGTACCGCAGGCTGCCCAACGCGCCCCGGCAGGTCGGCGCGCTGCTCGACGCCAAGGCCGTGCACGGCGGCCGGTCGGCCCGCAGCCACCTGCTGAGCCTCGCCCAGCTGTCGGGCATCCCGGCCCGGCGCGTGGACGAGGTGCTCGGGGTCGTCGGCCTGCAGGATGTGGCCAAAAAGCGCTCCAAGGGCTTCTCGCTCGGCATGGGCCAGCGCCTGGGCATCGCCGCCGCGCTGCTCGGCGACCCGCAGGTGCTGCTCTTCGACGAGCCGGTCAACGGCCTCGACCCCGAGGGCATCCTCTGGGTCCGCAACCTGATGAAGGCCCTGGCGGCCGAGGGCCGTACGGTCTTCGTCTCCTCGCACCTGATGAGCGAGATGGCGCTGACCGCCGACCACCTCATCGTCATCGGGCGCGGACAGCTGCTCGCCGACATGAGCGTGAAGGACTTCATCTCCGCCAACTCGGCGGACTTCGCGCGCGTACGCACCCCGGACACCGAGCCGAAGCTGCGCGAGAAGCTCTCCTCCGCGCTCGCCGAGGCCGGCGGCCATGTCCTGCCCGAGCAGGACGGCGCGCTGCGCGTGACCGGGCTGCCGCTGCCCCGCATCAGCGACCTCGCGCACGAGGCGGGCGTCCGGCTGTGGGAGCTGTCGCCGCACCAGGCCTCGCTGGAGGAGGCGTACATGCGGATGACGCAGGGTGCCGTCGACTACCGCTCGACCATCGACCAGAAGGCGGGCCTGCAGCAGCCGCTGCCGCCCGGCGCCCAGCCGCCCATGCCGGTGCCCGGCCAGGGCCAGCCCGGCTGGTACGCCCCGCCGTCGCCGCAGCAGGGCGGGCAGCCGTTCGCGATGCCGGCGGCGCCCGCGGGGCCGTACGGAGGCGCTCCGGCGGGCGCGTACGCTCCCGGCACCCCGGCCCCCAACCCGTACGCCCAGCAGCCCCCGCAGGCTCCCCAGCCCCAGCAGGCGGCCCAGGCGGCTCAGCCGGCCCAGGCGCCGCAGGCCCAGCCGGCCGCGCAGGAGCCTCAGTCCGCTCAGGGCCGGCCGGCCACGGCCCCGGCGGTCGCGGCCGCGCCGCCCGCGCCGCAGCAGGCCCCCGCCGCCGCTCCCCCGGCCCCCGCCGCCGCACCGGCCACGGCCGCCGCATCCGCCCCCGCCGACCCGACCCAGACCCAGTCCAAGGACGTCGCCCGATGAGCACCCACCAGCCCCCGATGCCGCAGGCTCCGGCTGCCGCGCCCGACTGGCAGGCGGCGCCCGGCGGGACGTACCCCGGCTACACCTCGCCGATCCCGGTCGTGCGCACCCACCTCGGGCACGCGCTGGCCTCCGAGTGGACGAAGATCAAGTCGGTGCGGTCGACGATGTGGACGCTCGGCGTGTTCGTGGTGCTCGTCGTCGGCATCGGCCTGCTGGCCGGCGCGGTGGTCGAGTCCAACTCCGACTCGGCGAGCCTGTCCGGCGAGAACCCGCTGTCGTTCGGGTTCTTCGGACTGCTCCTCGGCAGCATGTGCATCATCACGCTCGGCGTGCTGACCACGGCGTCCGAGTACGGCACCGGCATGATCCGTACGACGGCGACCGCGTGCCCGACCCGGGGCCGGGTGCTCGCCGCCAAGTCGATCGTGTTCTTCGCCGTCGCCTTCGTCGTCACGCTGGCCGCGTCCGGCTTCGTGGCCATGCTCCACGCGTCCATGCTGGGCAACACCGGCGCCCGGACCCCGTCCGGCTCGGACTGGCTCAAGGACACCGTCGGCGTCAGCCTCTACATCGCGCTGCTCGGGCTGCTCTCGCTGCTCATCGGCTCGGTCATCCGGCACTCGGCGGGCGCCATCACCATCATGATCGCGGCGGTGCTCGCGCCGCTGGTGATCGCGCTGTTCATGGCCGCGTCCTCGCTGCAGAAGGTCCAGGAGTGGCTGTTCGAGTACTCCATCCCGAGCCAGCTCGGGGTCTTCTACGACAACTCGCTGAGCACTTCCGGCCCCACCGGCTGGGACCCGCTGTGGATCATCCTGGGCCTGACGGCGGTGGCCTACGCCGGGGCGTACGCGCTGCTGCAGAAGCGGGACGTGTAGCGGCCGCTAGAACCTGGGAGCGTTACGGGACCGCTGCACCCGCGTGGTGCGGCGGTCCTTCGCGTTCCAGCACGCCTTGTGCCAGTGCCGGCGGTCGTCCACGCCCGCGTGCTCCGGCCAGGCCACCACGTGCGGGACGCCGGAGGGGATCATCTGGTCGCAGCCGGGGCAGCGGTAGGCCTTGCCCTCCGTGCCGGCGCCGGCGACATGGCGCACGCTCCACTCCTCGCCCTGCCAGTTCTCCGTGGACTGCCAGCCGCCGTACCGGCCTGCGTGGTCGTCCTCGGCGCTCCGGCCCGACGATCCGGCTGCCTTCGGTCGGTTGCGACGCGGGGACACGGGACACCTCTCGGAGCTATACAGGAAGCACGGACTGCATCCAGCCTACGCGCCGCCGAGAGGGGTACCCGTACGGCACCAACCCGTACAAGTCCCCCTCCAGGACGACCCATTCTGCAGACAATCCGCAAATCTCTCCGCGAGACCGTGTCCTGGGCACGTGTCAGACGGTTATGCCGGGTGGGGGAGCTCCGGGTCGGAGGCAAGGAAGCGGGAAGAGCGATGCGTGTAGGAAGTTTTGTGCTGGCCGCCCAGTTCCCGGGCCAGGGCCAAGGCGAGGCCCTGCACCGGGCGGTTCGCTCGGCGGAGGTCGCCGAGCAGTCCGGCCTGGATGCCGTGTGGCTGGCCGAGCACCACTTCGTGCCCTACGGCACCTGTCCGTCGGCGGTCACCCTGGCCGCCCTGCTGCTCGGCCGTACCCGCCGCATCCGCGTCGGCACGGCGGTCAGCGTACTGCCCACCGCCCACCCGGTCGCCCTCGGCGAGCAGGCCGCGCTGCTGCACATGACGAGCGGCGGACGGTTCACGCTCGGCGTGGGCCGCGGCGGGCCCTGGGTGGACCTGGAGGTCTTCGGGGCGGGCCTCGAGGCGTACGAACACGGATTCCCGGAGTCACTCGATCTGTTGCTGCGCTGGCTGCGCGAACCGTCCGTGGCGGCCTCCGGCGAGCGGTTCTCCTTCCGTGAGGTGCCGGTCGTACCCCGCCCCGCGGAGGCGCTGACGGACGCCCCGGGGCCCGAGGTCGTGGTCGCGTGCACCTCGCCGGCGAGCGTGCGGCTGGCCGCCGAGCGCGGGCTGCCCATGCTGCTCGGGATGCACGTCGGGGACGAGGAGAAGGCCGAGATGGTCGCCCTGTGGCGGCGCTGCGCCCGCGCGGCGGGCCGGGCGGCCGAGGAGATCGCCGGTGCCGCCCATGTGTCGGCCGGGGTCTGCCAGCTCTCCGACCGGCGCACGGACGCCGTGGAGACCCTGCAGAAGGCGATGCCGGGCTGGCTGAAGCAGGGCCTGGAGGCCCATGTGACGGTGGACGGGCGGGCGCGCACGATGCGCGACCCGCACGCCTACACCGAACTGCTCTGCGGGCTGCACCCGGTGGGCACCCCGCGGCTCGCCGCCGACCGGCTCGCGGCCACCTCGGAACGCACCGGCATCTCCCGCTTCGCGCTCCTCGTGGAGGGCTCGGGCGACCTCGCCGCCACGGAGGAGAACCTACGCCGCCTCGGCGCCGAGGTGCTGCCCCAGTTGCGCTGACCCGCGCCGGACGCGCGAGCCATCCGGGGGCTTGCCGCCCCGGCGCGGGATGCACCTCCCGGGGGTGGAGCGGCAAGCGAGCGCCTCGTCGCCTCGGTCCTGCCGAAGCCGCCGGTCAGCAGTCCCGAAGCTCCGGCGACTGGTTGAGCAACTGGTTGCGCACCGAGGTGAAACGGGCCAGCGTCTCGTCCACCGAGGCGTCCAGCGGGAACACCGCCACGCGGTGGCAGTTCTGGAAGGCCAGCCGCACACCGAAGTGCCGCTGCAGCGCGCCGCGGATGGCGTCACTCGCGAGCGCGCGCAGCAGCTGACCGCGTGCCTGCTCGTCCGGCGGGGGCGTCTGGTTGTCGGCGAAGGGTCCGCCGTCCACCTTCAGCTGGGCCACCAGGGAGCTGATCATCTCCCATGCGTAGGGCAGGGAGGTCCGGACGCAGTCGACGAATGCTGCTTCGTCGACCTCGCCTCGCTCGGCCTGTTCGAGTAGGGCCGGTGAGACGTCGAGCGACATGGGTTCTCCTCTCGCACCCCCGAAGAGCAGGGGTTGCCGGACAGAAAAGGGAGTTCGCGATTTCGAACACGCTCAGTACATACGCCGCGACCTCACGTTCACTACGGTAGGCAACGGTCGGTGACCACACCAGCAGAATGCGTATATGGAACGGTCCCGTTACGCCCACAATCGGCCAGGGATGAACAAGAGTTTCCAGGGACATTTGGGGCGATCCCTGGGGAGCGGGACGGGCGGATCGCGCGCACCGACGGGCGTCGAGTAGCGTTGCCGACCATGCGTCTCGTCATTGCCCGATGCTCGGTCGACTACGCCGGCCGGCTCACCGCCCACCTGCCCTCGGCGCCCCGCCTGATCCTGGTCAAGGCGGACGGCAGCGTCTCCATCCACGCCGACGACCGGGCCTACAAGCCCCTCAACTGGATGTCGCCGCCCTGCACGCTGAAGGAGGGCGCGGGCGAGGACGAGGGCGTGTGGACCGTCGTCAACAAGGCGGGCGAGAAACTGATCATCACGATGGAGGAGATCCTCCACGATTCCTCGCACGAACTGGGCGTGGACCCCGGGCTGATCAAGGACGGCGTGGAAGCGCACCTCCAGGAACTGCTCGCCGACCGCATCGAGACGCTCGGCGAGGGCTACACGCTCATCCGCCGCGAGTACATGACGGCGATCGGCCCGGTGGACATCCTGTGCCGGGACGCCGACGGCGGGACGGTCGCGGTCGAGATCAAGCGGCGCGGCGAGATCGACGGCGTGGAGCAACTCACGCGCTACCTCGAGCTGTTGAACCGCGACCCGCACCTGGCCCCCGTGCGCGGCGTCTTCGCCGCCCAGGAGATCAAGCCCCAGGCCCGCGTCCTGGCCACCGACCGCGGCATCAACTGCCAGATCCTCGACTACAACGCCCTCCGCGGCATCGAGGACGACAAGCTGCGACTGTTCTGACCCCACCGCCCCCGGCACCCCGCACGACACCCGGCTGCGCACCCCGCTCAGCCGCGCGCTTCCACCGCCGCGACGGCGCTGGGCCCGTGCGGCGGCGACCGGCGGTACCGGCCCAGCCCGAGACCGTCGGGCACGACCGTGACGACCGCGCACCCGCCTCCGCGGGTGCGCCGAGGCAGCCCCTGCTGCCCGCCCCCTCGGCCCTGCCCTCTCCGCCGCCCCGCCGCCGCCCCGCCGCCACGCCGCGCCCGTGCGGCGGTGGCCGGCGGGGCCGGAGCAGCCCGAGACCCGTCGGGCGCGACCGTCACGGGTGCGCACTCCCCCCGCCGGATCGGTCCGAGGGCCCTCGCCGAGCACCGCCGCCACAGGTGCGCACCCGCCTCCGCAGGTGCGGCGAGGCAGCCCCCGCCGCACGCCCCCCTCGGCCGCGCACTCCTCCCCGCCACCCTGCCTTCTCCACCCAGCCTCCCCGCCACGACGGGCGCCAAGCCCGGGCGGCGGTGACCGGCGGGGCCGGACCAGTCCGAGACCGTCGGGCACCGCCGGCACGGCTGTGTAGTCGCCTCCGCGGGTTCGGTGGGGCGGTGGTGGGTTACATCACCGCGGCGGAACTGGCCGGTGATCCCGTGTCGCCGCCCTGCGGTGCGCTCGCCGACGCGCTGGTCGACGTCCCGCCGTCGGAGCCGGTCGTCGTGCCGGCGTCCGTGCCGCTCGTGGTGCCGCCGGAGTCGCCCCCCGTGGTCCCGCCCGTGGTCCCGCCGGTGGTCCCGCCGGTGGTGGTACCCCCCGTGGTCGTCGTACCGCCGGAGTCGCCGCCCGTGGTGCCGCCGGTGGTGCTGCCTCCGGTGGTGCCGCCCGTGGGCGTGCCCCCCGTGCTCCCGCCTGTCGTGCCGCCGGTGGGGGTGCCGCCCGTGGTGCCGCCGGTGGACCCGCCCGTCGTGCCGCCGCTCGAGGAACCCGAGGACCCCGACGGCTTGGGCGACTTGGACGGGGAGCCGGAGGAGGAGCCGGAACCGGACGGCCTGACGCTCTCCGACGGCCGCGCGGTGCCCGCCGGCGGCGCCGGGTCGTCCGCCGTGCCGTACGTGCCGTCGGGCCCCGGTGACGTGGGCCGGCCGCTCGCCGTGCCGTGGTCGCCCTCCCCGCCGGGCTCCTTCGGGTCCGCGCCCAGGCTGCCGTCGTCGACACCCTGGCTCGCCGACGGGTTGACGTCGACCGTGCCGGCCGGGTTCTTGCCCGCGTTCTCGTCGGAGGTCATGCCGAGGGTGACGACGGTGCCGAGCACGGCGGCGAGCAGCGCGCCCGAGCCGGCCGCCACCAGGTTGCGGCGGGCCAGGCGCCGGAAGGCGCCGTGCGGCTTGACGTCCGGGGTCTGACGGGTGACCAGGGGGTCGCCGGCGAGGCCGTACGGCGGCGGCGCCGACTCCTCGTGCCGCGCCTCCGGCACCTCTTCGCCCGCCACGGCCACCGCCCCCGGCACCTCGCCCGAGCGGTCGGCGACCAGCGCCAGCGCCCGCCGGCCGGCCATGGTGCCCCGCTTGTCGGCGAGCGCCCCGCGCAGCCCGTTGGAGGCCTCCAGTTCGGCGCGCGCCCGGTCGAGCTGTCCGCCGCAGAGCGCGAGTATGCCCAACTCGTGGTGGAAATAGGCTTGTTCGAACACCTCGCCGGAGGCCCGGGAGGCTTCCGAGCCGGAGCGCAGGGACCGTTCCCAGGCGCTCCAGTGGAATCCGGCGGCGAAGGCGGGCCCGGCCGTCCGGGCGAGCCGTACCGCGCAGGCCTCTTCGCCCTCGGCCACCGGGGAGGTCTGCGGCACGACGGCGGCGAGCGCGGCCAGCACCGCGTCGGCCTCCGCGCACACCCGCTCGGGGGTCACCGAGGGATGACCGGCCCACCAGGCGTAGTGCTGGGCGGCGGCGAGGGCCTGGGCCGGGGCGTCGTCGGCGTATCCGGCGGCCTCCAGCTGGGTCTGCACGCCGGCGGCGAGGCGGTAGCGGGAGCCCACCGGGGAGACCAGTCCACAGCCCGCCAGCTCGCCGAGGGCGGCGTCGGCGTGCGTGTCGCCGACCAGGGCCGGCAGGTGTGCCTGGTGGGGCACTTCGCCGCCGAGGGCGACCGCGAAGCGGAGGGCGGCGCGGGCGGAGGCGCTGAGCCGGGAGGCGAGCAGCGGGGCGGGGGCCGCGGCATCGCCGAGGGAGGGCAGCGGGACGTCCTCCGGCAGGTCGACGGCCATGTCCGCGGGCACGTCCGCCGGCTCGCGGACGTCCTCGAAGACGCCGTACTCGTCCACCGCCCCGGTGCTGGCCCGCAGCTGGTCGCGCTGCCGCAGCAGGGCGCCGGCCTGTACGAACCTCAGCGGCAGCCCCTCGGACTCGAACCAGAGGTCGCCGGCCCAGTTGGCCTCGTCCTCGGTGAGGACGCGGCCGACGGTCCGCTCCAGGATCTCCACGCCGGCGGCGCGGTCGAGGCCGCCGAGGAAGATCTCCTCGGCCTCCGACTCGGCGGAGGGCGCGGGGACGCCGGGAGTGGCGCCCAGCAGGAACGCGCACTCGGGGGTGGCGTCGAGCAGCTCGTCCAGGGCGGTGCCGCCGAACTCGATGTCGTCCAGGACGACGACCGCGCCGATCTCCCGCACCAGGGCGAGCAGTTCGTCCCGTTCCGGGCGGTACCGGGGGGCGTCGTACACGGTGTGGAAGAGGTCGTGCAGCACCTCGCCGGCCGTGCGGTGGAAGCCGTTCAGGCGGACCACGCCGTCGGGGGCGAGGTCCTGGCAGTCCTCGGCGACCAGGTCGAGGAGGGCGGTACGGCCGGAGCCGCCGGGTCCGGTCAGCCGTACGGAGCGGCCCCGGGCCAGCAGCCGGACCAGGCGCTCGCGTTCGTCCTGGCGCTCCAGCAGGGAGTAGGTCGGCTGGGCGGGTCCGGGCGGGACCGGCGGGCGGGCGGCACGCTCGGCCTCGGCGCGCTCGGCGGCGGTGCGCTTGCGGGGCCGGCCGGGGCGTTCGGCGGGCGGGCAGGGCTCTATCTCGCTGCCGTCGACCGGGTTGACGGTCAGCAGCAGGTCACCGGAGACGAGCTGCACCGTACGGGCGGGCGCGCTCGGGACGAAGTCGGAGGTGAGGGAGTCCCGGGGCGGGCGGCGGCTGTGCGCCTGGCCGTGCTCCTCGGGTCCCGGGGTGTTCGGGTCCATGGGTTCAAGCCCCCCAAAAGCGTCGTGTGCCCGTGATCCGGCCCCTCCCGGCCTGCCGCACACCGCGCTGTCGCTTCTGGTCCGGGCCCGCCAGGTCGAGGGTTGCGAGGCAGCGGGCGACCGAACCCTAAACCTTCGCTCAGTATCTCCGACAGGGCGGGGTACCGTGCGGTCCGAGACGTCACAGTCTCGTGAGGATTGCCCGCGACGTTGGGCTTCGGCGGCTGCGCCCGGGTCTCCCCCGTCGCCCGGTTCACACCGGATCCTGGCGTTACACCCGGGGCAGCGACTCCACGCCGATGCCGCCCTCGATGGCGAGGATGCGGTGCAGCCGGGTGGCCACCAACAGGCGCTGCATCTGCGGCGGTACGCCGCGCAGCACCAGCCGGCGACCGCAGCGGCCGGCGCGCCGGTGGGCACCCATGATCACCCCGAGGCCGGTGGCGTCCCAGGAGTCCAGTTCGGACAGGTCGAGCACCAGGTCGCCGACGCCGTCGTCGACGGCCGAGTGCAGGGCCGTACGGGCGTCCGCCGCGCTGCGGACGTCGAGGCGGCCCCCGACGACCAGCTCGACGTGGTCGCCCCTGATGTACATATGCGCTCCCCGTTGACTGCGGTTGGCGTACTCCGTGACGGTGCTGTGCAACGTCTGACTGTGTGAGTGGCGGACCGGTTGCTGCTTGTAAGCGAACCGATACCGAATTCACCCCTGAGAGTGATCCTCCCGGGGTGAATGTCCGGCGTATGTGTGTACGGAGGGCCCGGTACGCCGTACCGACGGGTCCCGGTACGGCGCACTGACGCTTCTCAGTACGTGTAGAAGCCCTGCCCGCTCTTGCGGCCGATGTCACCGGCGTCCACCATCCGGCGCATCAGCTCCGGCGGGGCGAACTTCTCGTCCTGGGACTCGGTGTAGATGTTGCTGGTGGCGTGCAGCAGGATGTCCACGCCGGTGAGGTCCGCGGTGGCGAGCGGGCCCATGGCGTGGCCGAAGCCCAGCTTGCAGGCGAGGTCGATGTCCTCGGCGGTCGCGACGCCCGACTCGTAGAGCTTGGTCGCCTCGACGACGAGGGCGGAGATCAGCCGGGTGGTGACGAAGCCGGCGACGTCGCGGTTGACGACGATGCAGGTCTTGCCGACGGACTCGGCGAACTCCCGGGCGGCGGCGAGGGTTTCGTCGCTGGTCTTGTAGCCACGGACCAGCTCGACGAGCTGCATCATCGGCACCGGCGAGAAGAAGTGCACACCGACGACCCGCTCGGGGCGCTCGGTGGCCGCCGCGATCTTGGTGATCGGGATGGCGGAGGTGTTGGAGGCGAGCACGGTGTCCTCGCGCACGATCTTGTCGAGCGCGCGGAAGATCTCGTGCTTGACCTCCAGCTTCTCGAAGACGGCCTCCACGACGATGTCGGCGTCGGCGGCCGCGTCCAGATCGGTGGTCGGGGTGATGCGGGCCAGGGCGGCCCCGGCCTCGCCCGCCTCCAGCTTGCCCTTGCCGACGAATTTGTCGTACGAGGCCTTGATGCCGTCGGTGCCACGCCTCAGTGCCTCGTCGGTGACGTCACGCAGGACGACGTCCCAGCCCGCCTGCGCGGCGACCTGAGCGATACCGGCCCCCATGAGACCGGCCCCGATGACAGCAAGCTTCCGTGCCACTCCGACTCCCTCGAACCCTGTTGACGTCTGCCTCCTCGGCGGACCATAGCGCTCTGGAGCCGCTGTGTGACCGGTAAGTAACGCGCGTCACGTCTCATTTGACGGACATCACACCGCCAGGGGTCAGGGCGCGCCACGGACGGCGTAGTTGAGGACCTTTTCGCTCAACAGGTCCTCGATGTCGTCGAGGAGGACGAGCACCTCTCGGGATACTTCGCGTGGTTCGCGCCCCTTGACCATCTCGCGGCCGATGACCGCGATGACCGTTCCGTGGATCCAGGAGATCTGGCCCGCCATCAGGTGGGGCAGTTCGTCGTCGGCCGCGGGACCGGTCTCCTCGCGCAGGGCCTGCTCCAGGTTGGCCTGCACCTCCTGGGCGAGCGCCCACAGCCGGGAGCGCAGGGCGGGCGCCTCCTCGATGACCTTCATGAAGGCCGCGTAGCCGGACAGCAGGCCGACCCGGGGCGAGACCGCCTCGACCTCCTCGCGCAGCTCCCGCAGGACCGCGCGGGCGGCCGACTCGCCGGCGGGGCGCCCCCGCACCCAGCGGGCCAGCCGGTCGACCATCCCGGCCGAGCGGTCGAAGAAGAGGTCCTCCTTGGCCGGAAAGTAGTTGTAGACGGTGTTGACGGAGACGTTGGCGGCATCGGCGATCTCCGCGACCGTCACCGCGTCGAAGCCGCGCTCCACGAACAGGCCCGTGGCGACATCCGAGATGTCCTGCCTGGTCTGCCGCTTCTTCCGCTCCCTGAGCCCCTCTGCCATGCCTTCATCCTAACTTTCGCTGGGTCCACCCAAAACTTGGAGTCATTGCAAAATTTCAGGGACTCTGTTTTTCTGGGTGGCATGGCAGCAGTCATCAGCGCGGCGGGCCTCGCCCGCACCTTCCAGACCAAAGCCGGGCCCGTGGAGGCCGTGCGGTGCGTCGACCTCGCCGTCCAGGAGGGCGAGATCCTCGGCCTCCTCGGACCCAACGGCGCCGGCAAGACGACCACCCTGCGGATGCTCACCACCCTGTTGAAGCCCACCGGCGGCGCGGCCACCGTCGCCGGACACGACCTGTCGACCGACCCCGCCGGGGTGCGCCGGGTGATCGGTTACGTCGCCCAGTCCGGCGGGGTCGATCCGCAGATCACCGTGCGGGAGGAGCTGGTCACCCAGGGCCGGATGTACCGCCTGCCGAAGGCCGAGGCGGTCGAGCGCGCCGGGGAACTGGCCCGGGAGCTGGATCTCACCGGGCTCCTCGACCGGAGGACCGGTGCGCTCTCCGGCGGCCAGCGGCGCCGTCTCGACATCGCGATGGCGCTCACCCACCGCCCGAAGGTGCTCTTCCTCGACGAGCCGACGACCGGCCTGGACCCCGGCAGCCGTGCCGACCTGTGGGACCTGGTCCGCCGGCTGCGCCACGCGTACGGCACCACCGTGTTCCTGACCACCCACTACCTGGACGAGGCCGACGCCCTCGCCGACCGCCTGGTGATCGTCGACCAGGGCGTGGTCGCGGCCGAGGGCACGCCGGGCGCGCTCAAGCTGGAGCACGGCGGCTCGCTCGACGCCACGCTCCAGGACACCTTCCTCGCCATCACCGGCCGCGGCCCCGCACCGGCCGACACCACTCCGGTAGCCGTCTAGAACCCCTGAGCCGTATAGGACCCCTGGAATGCTTCTCCACGACACGGCCCTCGTCTGCGGCCGGTACCTGCGCCAGTCCCTGCGCTCCCGCTTCGCCCTGCTCTTCGGGGTGCTGACGCCGCTGCTGTATCTGCTCTTCTTCGGACCGCTGCTCACCGACCTGCCGCTGGGCGGCGAGGGCAGCTCCTGGCAGGTGCTCGTCCCCGGTCTGCTGCTCCAACTCGGCCTGTTCGGCGCCCTGTTCGCGGGCTTCACGGTCATCGTCGAGAACGGTCAGGGGGTGGTGGAGCGGATGCGGGTGACCCCGGTCAGCCGCCTCGCCCTGCTCCTCGGCCGGGTGCTGCGGGACGCCATGGTGTTCGTCTTCCAGGCGGTGCTGCTGGTCCTGGCGGCGATGGTGCTGGGCCTGCGCGCACCGCTCGGGGGCATCCTGATCGGCTTCGCCTTCGTCGCCCTGCTCACACTCTCGCTGGCCTCGCTGTCGTACGCGCTGGGGATGAAGGTCCGCACACCGCAGGAGTTCGGCCCGTTGATCAACGCGGTGTCGATGCCGTCGATGCTGCTGTCCGGTCTGATGCTGCCGATGACGCTCGCCCCGGCCTGGCTGGACGTGCTCTCGCACTTCGTGCCGTTCCGCTATCTGGTGGACGCGGTGCGCGACGCGTACGTCGGCCAGTACACCAGCGCGCACATGTTCTACGGCGTCCTCGTGGCCGTCGGCTTCGCGGCACTCGCCGTGACAGTGGGCACACGCGTGTTCCGGAGCGCGGGAGCGTAACTACGCTGGCCACATGGTCAATCTGACGCGCATCTACACCAGGACCGGTGACAAGGGCACCACCAACCTCGGCGACATGAGCCGGGTGCCCAAGACGGACCTCCGGATCTCCGCGTACGCGGATGCCAACGAGGCCAACGCGGTGATCGGCACCGCGATCGCGCTCGGCGGGCTGGACGAGGAGGTCGTCAAGGTCCTCACCCGCGTCCAGAACGACCTGTTCGACGTGGGCGCGGACCTGTCGACGCCGGTGGCGGAGAACCCGGAGTTCCCGCCGCTCAGGGTGGAGCAGTTCTACATCGACAGGCTGGAGGCGGACTGCGACCGCTTCAACGAGCGCCTGGAGAAACTGCGCTCCTTCATCCTGCCGGGCGGTACACCGGGGGCGGCGCTGCTGCACCAGGCCTGTACGGTCGTCCGCCGGGCCGAGCGCTCCACCTGGGCGGCCCTCGAGGTCCACGGCGAGTCCATGAACCCGCTGACCGCGACCTACCTCAACCGCCTCTCCGACCTGCTGTTCATCCTGGCCCGGGCGGCGAACGGCGAGGCCGGGGACGTGCTGTGGGTGCCGGGCGGGGAACGCTAGGGCCGCTCGACCGGCTCCGGCTCCGGCTCCGGCCTCCGCGCCGGTTCCCGCTTCGGGAACAGCGTGTAGCTCCCGGCGATGATCACGTTGATGCCGATCACCCACAGCATCCGCAGCTGCCACGCCCGCAGGGAGCCGGTGTCGCCGTCGCCACCGACGTACCAGACGGCCCCCTGGAGCAGGGCCATGGCGACGAGCGCGGCCAGGAACCAGCGGCCCGCGACCTTCCACTCGTGGACGGCGCGGGCCGTGCCGTACTTCGGGGGCCTGACCGGGGGCGGGCCGTCGGCGAACCGGTGGGCGACCCGGGCGTCGGCCCACTTGACGGTGGAGTGACCGAGGCCGACGGTGAAGCCGATGTAGACGGCGGCGAGGCCGTGCCGCCAGTCGGGTTCGGCGCCGTTCTTGAGGTCGATCGCGGTCACCACGAAGAGCACGATCTCCAGAAGCGGCTCGCACAGCAGCAGCGCCAGACCGGTCCGCGGCATCCGCAGGGCGTACCGGAAGGCCAGTCCGGCCGCCAGCAGCACCCAGAACGCCACCTCACAGGCGATGATCATTCCGACGATCACGGCTCGCTCCCTTCGCTCACCCCTCCAGGCTCCCGTGGGCCGGTGTGCGGATCATCGTCGTCGCTGACGAAACCGCCGTAAGCGAAAGTCGCAGTCCGGGACCGTTCCCGGGGTGCAGGCGGTGCGGCCGGGGGCCGTGTTGGATGGAGCCATGCCCCTCGCACTCCCCCGCCCGCACCGCGACGACTGGAGCATCGCCGCGGGCGGGCTGCTCGGCGGGGTGCTGATGTGGGCGCTCGGGATCCACCCCCGTCCGGCCTCGGACCCCCTCGTGCTGTGGCACGCGGCCTGGGCCCCGCTGGTGCCGCTGGCGGTGACCGTCGCCTGCGAGCCGCTGCGCCGCACCCGGCCCCGTCTCGGTCTGCTGATCGGCACGGCCGCGCTGACGCTGGACACGATGACCGTCGGCAGCATCGTCACCGTGGTGCTGTACACGGACCTGGTGTACGCGGCCGTCCTGTACGGCACCCCCGCCTCCGCCCGCCGCATCCCGTGGATCACCGGAATGCTGACGGTCCTCGGGGGCCTCGTGCCCGCCGCCCTCTGGCGTGATCCGCAGGCCCTGCTGATCGGGGTCGCCGTCGGAGTGGTGGCGTTCGCGCCCGCCGCCACCGGCTGGGTGGTGCGCAACCACCGCGACGCCGCCGAGTCGGCCCGGCTGCGCGCCGAACAGACCGCGCTGCTCGCCGAGATGGACCGCACCCAGGCCGTCACCGCCGAACGTGCCCGGATGGCCCGGGAGCTGCACGACATGGTCGCCAACCATCTGTCCGCGATCGCCATCCACTCCACCGCCGCGCTGTCCATCGACGACCCGAAGACCTCCCGGCAGGCCCTGGACGTGATCCGGGAGAACAGCATCGAGGGGCTGGCCGAGATGCGGCGGCTGATCGGGATCCTGCGCGACAGCAGCGGTGACCGGGAGCCTGTCGCCACCCCCACCCTGGACGGTCTCGCCGCCCTGGTCGAGGGCGCCCGCGCAGGCGGCCTGGACGTCATCCTGGACGCCGGCCACGACCGCGTGCCCGCACCGGTCGGGCTGGCCGCGTACCGGATCGTCCAGGAGTCGCTGACCAACGTCCTGAAACACGCGGCCGAGGGGCGGGTCCAGCTCGTCCTGCGCCAGGAGGACGACACCCTGCACGTCCGGGTGACCAGCCCCTACCGCCCCGGTGACACCGCCCGCGCACCCGGCTCGGGCTCCGGCCTCGCCGGGATGCGGGAGCGCACCGCCCTGCTCGGCGGGCGTTTCGAGGCGGGGCCCGAGGGCGGTCGGTGGGCCGTGCGCGCCGCACTTCCGCTCACCGAAGGAGACCCCGCATGATCCGTGTCCTGGTCGCCGAGGACCAGTCAGCCGTCCGCGCCGGGCTCGTGCTGATCCTGCGCAGCGCGCCCGACATCGACGTGGTCGGCGAGGCGGAGGACGGGCTGCGGGCGGTCGAACTGGCCCGGAGCACGGGGCCGGACCTGGTCCTGATGGACATTCAGATGCCGCTTCTGGACGGGGTGTCCGCGACCCGGCAGATCGTCGCCGAGCGGCTCGCCGACGTGCTCGTGCTGACCACCTTCGACCTGGACGAGTACGTGTTCGGGGCGCTGCGGGCGGGGGCGGCCGGGTTCCTGCTGAAGAACGCCGAGGCGAAGGATCTGCTGCAGGCGGTGCGGACGGTGGCCCGCGGGGAGGGGATCGTCGCGCCGGCCGTGACCCGGCGGCTGCTCGCGGAGTTCGCCGCGGCACCCGTGCGGACGGCGAAGGCCGATCCGGCCGTGCTGTCGGGGTTGACCCGGCGTGAGCGGGAGGTGTTGTCCTGCGTCGGCGAGGGGCTGTCCAACGCCGAGATCGCCGAGCGGCTCGAGATGGCGGAAGGCACGGTGAAGACGCACGTCAGCCGCCTGCTGGCCAAGCTGGAGCTGCGCAGCCGGGTCCAAGCGGCCGTGCTCGCACAGGAGTTGGGGGTGTAGCTACCCCGAGGGGGCGAGTGGTCCAGACCTATTGACCTGTGGTCCAGACCTTTCTACTCTCGCAGCACTGTGGGCATGGAGGCTCAGTCATGCCCCTGACATCCCCGACAACGAGGGAGGCGCAGCATGCGCTTCAGACACAGAGCCGCGGCAGGACTCGCGACCCTGGCGCTCCCCCTGGCCGGCCTGGTCGGTCTCGCGAGCCCCGCCCAGGCCGCGACCAACGCGACGGCGAGCTTCACCAAGAGCAGCGACTGGGGAACCGGTTTCGGCGGTCAGTGGACCATCAAGAACACCGGCACCTCCAGCATCAGCTCCTGGACCGTCGAGTGGGACTTCCCCTCCGGCACGTCCGTCACCTCCGCCTGGGACGCGGACGTCACGAACTCCGGCACCCACTGGAGCGCCAAGAACAAGTCCTACAACGGCACCCTCGCTCCCGGCGCCTCGGTCTCCTTCGGCTTCAACGGGGCGGGCTCCGGCTCCCCCTCCAACTGCAAGCTGAACGGCGACAGCTGCGACGGCACGACGGTCCCGGGGGACGCGGCACCCTCCGCCCCCGGCACACCGACCGCCTCCGGCATCACCGACACCTCGGTGAAGCTCAACTGGGGCGCGGCCACGGACGACAAGGGCGTCAAGAACTACGACGTCCTGCGCGACGGCGCCAAGGTCGCCACCGTGACGACCACCTCGTACACGGACACCGGTCTGACCGCCGGCACCGACTACTCCTACACCGTGCAGGCCCGGGACACCGCCGACCAGACCGGCCCGGTCAGCGGCGCGGTCGCCGTGCACACCACCGGCGGCGGCACCACTCCCCCGCCCACCGGCAACAAGGTCAAGCTCGGCTACTTCACCGAGTGGGGCATCTACGGCCGCAACTACAACGTCAAGAACCTGGTGACGTCCGGCTCCGCCTCCAAGATCACGCACATCAACTACGCCTTCGGCAACGTCACCGGCGGCAAGTGCGCGATCGGCGACTCCTACGCCGACTACGACAAGGCCTTCACCGCGGACCAGTCCGTCAGCGGCACCGCCGACACCTGGGACCAGCCGCTGCGCGGCAACTTCAACCAGCTGCGCCAGCTGAAGGCCAAGTACCCGAACATCAAGGTGCTGTGGTCCTTCGGCGGCTGGACCTGGTCCGGCGGCTTCGGCGAGGCCGCGAAGAACCCGGCCGCCTTCGCGCAGTCCTGCTACGACCTGGTCGAGGACCCGCGCTGGGCCGACGTGTTCGACGGCATCGACATCGACTGGGAGTACCCGAACGCCTGCGGGCTCACCTGCGACACCAGCGGGGCGGCGGCCTTCAAGAACCTGATGTCCGCGCTGCGCGCCAAGTTCGGCTCGAACAACCTGGTCACCGCGGCCACCACGGCCGACGGCTCCGCCGGCGGCAAGATCGAGGCCGCCGACTACGCGGGCGCCGCCCAGTACGTCGACTGGTACAACGTGATGACGTACGACTTCTTCGGCGCCTGGGACGCCAAGGGTCCGACGGCCCCGCACTCCCCGCTGACCTCGTACTCCGGCATCCCGAAGGCGGGCTTCACCACCGCCGACGCGATGGCCAAGTTCAAGGCGGTCGGCGTCCCCGCGAACAAGCTGCTCATCGGCATCGGCTTCTACGGCCGCGGCTGGACCGGCGTCACCCAGGACGCCCCCGGCGGCACGGCCACGGGCCCGGCGGCCGGCACCTACGAGCAGGGCATCGAGGACTACAAGGTCCTGAAGTCGTCCTGCCCGGCCACCGGCACGATCGCCGGTACGGCGTACGCGCACTGCGGTAGCAACTGGTGGTCGTACGACACCCCCGCCACCATCGCCTCCAAGATGACCTGGGCCAAGAACCAGGGCCTGGGCGGCGCGTTCTTCTGGGAGTTCAGCGGCGACACCAGCAACGGCGAACTGGTGAACGCCATCAGCAGCAACCTGTAAGAGCGAGAACCCCTAAGCGGCATCGACGCTCCCCCGGACTTCGTCCGGGGGGGGACCCCCGGTCAGCGAGTGAATGTGGCTACGCCACATTCACTCGCTGACCGGGCGGTGCTGCCTCCAGCCACGCGAGAAATCCGGTCAGCGCGTCTTCGCTCATCGCGAGTTCGAGGCGCGTGCCCCGATGGGTACACGCGAGCACCACGGCGTCGGAGAGCAGCGCCAGCTCCTCCTCGCCCTCGGGCAGCCGGCGGCCGGCCACCTCGATCTGCGCGCGCTCCAGGGTGCGGCGGGGGCGAGGGGCGTAGGAGAAGACGCGATACCACTCGATGCGGTCGCCGTTGTAGCGGGCGACGCCATAGCTCCAGCCCTTGCCGCCGGCGTCCGGTTTCTCGGCCACGTCCCAACGCAGGGAACAGTCGAAGGTCCCGCCGGAGCGCTGGATCAGCCTGCGGCGCAGTCCGAACAGGAACAGCCCCACCACCACGAGCGCGACCACGATCCCGCACACAGTCAGAGCGAGGACCATCGGCACCGACCTCCTCGTCTCCTAGGTAGGGGAACTATTTCTGTGACTGAGTAATGAAACGGAAAAAACACCCACATCTGCCTCAGCCGCGACCGGCACCGGATTGCTCCGGGCCGGCCGCGGCTGAGTGACGTCAACGTACAGCGCGCTGGTTCAGCGCGCCGCCGCCGCACGGAGGCGGACGTCCGCGCGACGCTCGGCGGCGGCGTCGCCCTCCGCCTTCGCGCGCTCCAGCTCCCGCTCCGTGCGCTGGACATCGATCTCGTCCGACAGCTCGGCGATCTCGGCCAGCAGCGACAGCTTGTTGTCCGCGAACGAGATGAAACCGCCGTGCACCGCGGCGACGACCGTTCCACCATCACTCGTACGGATGGTCACCGGGCCCGACTCCAGCACACCGAGCAGCGGCTGGTGACCGGGCATGACGCCGATGTCGCCGGACGTGGTGCGCGCGACGACCAGGGTGGCCTCGCCGGACCAGACCTGGCGGTCGGCGGCGACCAGCTCGACGTGCAGCTCAGCAGCCAAGGGTGGCTCCTCGGGTCACCACCCGGCGGTAGTGCCGGGTGTTGGGTCAATTCTACGGGGCGTGGATGAGGGGGCGGGACGGACCCGCCCCCTCGGTCGGAGCACGAGGCTCAGGAGACGCCCAGCTCCTTGGCGTTGGCCTTGAGGTCCTCGAGGCCACCGCACATGAAGAACGCCTGCTCGGGGAAGTGGTCGTACTCACCGTCGCAGATCGCGTTGAACGCGGCGATCGACTCGTCGAGCGGCACGTCCGAACCGTCCACGCCGGTGAACTGCTTGGCGACGTGGGTGTTCTGGGACAGGAAGCGCTCCACACGACGGGCACGGTGGACGACGAGCTTGTCCTCCTCGCCCAGCTCGTCGATACCGAGGATCGCGATGATGTCCTGGAGGTCCTTGTACTTCTGCAGGATCGTCTTCACGCGCATGGCCGCGTTGTAGTGATCCGCCGCGATGTAGCGCGGGTCCAGGATCCGGGACGTGGAGTCCAGCGGGTCCACGGCCGGGTAGATGCCCTTCTCCGAGATCGGACGGGACAGAACCGTCGTCGCGTCGAGGTGGGCGAAGGTGGTGGCCGGGGCCGGGTCGGTCAGGTCGTCCGCGGGGACGTAGATCGCCTGCATCGAGGTGATCGAGTGACCACGGGTCGAGGTGATGCGCTCCTGGAGGAGACCCATCTCGTCGGCCAGGTTCGGCTGGTAACCCACCGCGGAGGGCATACGGCCGAGCAGGGTCGAGACCTCGGAGCCGGCCTGCGTGAAGCGGAAGATGTTGTCGATGAAGAACAGCACGTCCTGCTTCTGGACGTCACGGAAGTACTCGGCCATGGTGAGGCCGGCCAGCGCGACGCGCAGACGGGTGCCCGGGGGCTCGTCCATCTGACCGAAGACCAGCGCGGTCTTGTCGATGACGCCCGAGTCCGACATCTCCTCGATGAGGTCGTTGCCCTCACGGGTGCGCTCACCGACACCGGCGAACACGGAGACACCGTCGTGGTTGTTGGCGACGCGGTAGATCATCTCCTGGATGAGCACCGTCTTGCCGACGCCGGCACCACCGAACAGACCGATCTTGCCGCCCTTGACGTACGGGGTCAGCAGGTCGATGACCTTGACGCCGGTCTCGAACATCTCGGTCTTCGACTCGAGCTCGTCGAAGTTCGGGGCCTTGCGGTGGATGCCCCAGCGCTCGCCCTCGTAAGTCTCGTCGACGTTCAGCACCTCACCGAGGGTGTTGAACACCTTGCCCTTGGTGAAGTCACCGACGGGCACCGTGATGGAGTCGCCGGTGTCGACGACCGGGGCCTGGCGGACCAGACCGTCGGTGGGCTGCATGGAGATCGTGCGGACCAGGCCGTCACCCAGGTGCTGGGCGACCTCCAGGGTCAGCGTCTTCTTCTCGCCGGCGTTGGCCGGGTCGGCCACCTCGACGTGAAGGGCGTTGTAGATCTCCGGCATCGCGTCGACGGGGAACTCCACGTCGACGACCGGGCCGATGACCCGGGCGACGCGGCCCGTAGCCGTCGCGGTCTCAACAGTGGTGGTCATTATCGGTCACTCCCCGCGGTCGCGTCGGCCAGGGCGCTCGCGCCACCGACGATCTCGCTGATTTCCTGGGTGATTTCGGCCTGGCGGGCCGCGTTGGCAAGACGGGAGAGCGTGTTGATCAGCTCGCCCGCGTTGTCGGTGGCCGACTTCATCGCGCGCCGCGTGGCGGCGTGCTTCGAAGCGGCCGACTGGAGCAGCGCGTTGTAGATGCGGCTCTCCACGTAGCGCGGCAGCAGGGCGTCGAGGACGTCCTCCGCCGAGGGCTCGAAGTCGTACAGCGGGAGGATCTCGCCCTTGGGCGACGCCTCCTCGGCGACCTCTTCGAGGCGCAGCGGCAGCAGCCGCGCGTCGAGCGCCGTCTGCGTCATCATCGAGACGAACTCGGTGAAGACGATGTGGAGCTCGTCCACACCACCCTCGGCCGTGTCCTTCTCGATCGCCTCGATCAGCGGCGCCGCCACCTTCTTGGCGTCCGCGTACGACGGCTCGTCGGTGAAGCCCGTGAACGACTCCGCGATCTTGCGCTCACGGAAGTTGTAGTGGGCGACACCGCGCCGGCCGACGATGTACGTGTCGACCTGCTTGCCGTCGCGCTCCAGGCGCTCGGTCAGCTGCTCCGCCGCCTTGATGGCGTTGGAGTTGAAGGCGCCGGCCAGACCGCGGTCGCTCGTGAGGAGCAGGACCGCGGCACGGGTCGGGTTGTCCGCCTCCGTGGTGAGCGGGTGCTTGGTGTTCGAACCCGTACCGACCGCCGTGACCGCACGCGTCAGCTCGGTCGCGTACGGCGTGGAGGCCGCCACCTTGCGCTGCGCCTTGACGACGCGCGAGGCGGCGATCATCTCCATCGCCTTGGTGATCTTCTTGGTCGCGGTGACGGATCGGATGCGACGCTTGTAGACCCGGAGCTGGGCTCCCATGAGTCAGGTCCCTTCCTTACGTCACTTGGCGGCAGCGGCCGGAGTGTCCTCGCCGAGCAGCTTGCCGTCCGAGGTCTCGAACTGCTTCTTGAACTCCGCCACCGCGTCGTCGATCGCCTGGATCGTGTCGTTCGACATCTTGGCGCCCTCGCGGATGGAGGTGAGCAGACCCGCCTCCTTGCGGTGCAGGTAGTCCAGCAGCTCGCGCTCGAAGCGGCGGATGTCGGCGACCGGGACGTCGTCCATACGGCCGTTGGTGCCGGCCCAGACGGAGACGACCTGGTCCTCGGTGGCCATCGGCTGGTACTGGTCCTGCTTCAGCAGCTCGACCATGCGCGAACCGCGCTCCAGCTGCGCCTTCGAGGCCGCGTCCAGGTCGGAACCGAAGGCGGCGAACGCCTCCAGCTCACGGAACTGGGCGAGGTCCACACGGAGGCGGCCGGAGACCTGGCGCATCGCCTTGTGCTGCGCGGAACCACCGACTCGGGAGACCGAGATACCGACGTTCAGCGCGGGGCGCTGACCGGCGTTGAACAGGTCCGACTCCAGGAAGCACTGGCCGTCGGTGATGGAGATGACGTTGGTCGGGATGAACGCCGAGACGTCGTTGGCCTTGGTCTCGACGATCGGCAGACCGGTCATCGAACCGGCACCCATGTCGTCGGAGAGCTTGGCGCAGCGCTCCAGCAGGCGGGAGTGCAGGTAGAAGACGTCACCCGGGTAGGCCTCACGGCCCGGCGGGCGGCGCAGCAGCAGCGACACGGCGCGGTAGGCGTCGGCCTGCTTCGACAGGTCGTCGAAGATGATGAGGACGTGCTTGCCCTCGTACATCCACTGCTGACCGATGGCCGAACCGGTGTACGGCGCCAGGTACTTGAAGCCGGCCGGGTCGGACGCCGGGGCGGCGACGATGGTCGTGTACTCCAGCGCGCCGTTCTCCTCCAGCGCGCGGCGCACGCCGGCGATGGTGGAGCCCTTCTGGCCGATGGCGACGTAGATGCAGCGGACCTGCTTCTTCGGGTCGCCCGAGCGCCAGTTGTCGCGCTGGTTGATGATCGTGTCGACGGCCAGGGCGGTCTTGCCGGTCTGGCGGTCACCGATGATCAGCTGACGCTGACCACGGCCGATCGGGGTCATCGCGTCGACGGCCTTGTAGCCGGTCTCCATCGGCTCGTGCACCGACTTGCGCTGCATGACCGTGGGGGCCTGCAGCTCGAGGGCGCGGCGGCCGGACGTCTCGATCTCGCCGAGACCGTCGATCGGGTTGCCGAGCGGGTCGACGACGCGGCCGAGGTAGCCCTCGCCGACCGCGACGGAGAGGACCTCACCGGTGCGCGTGACCGGCTGACCCTCCTCGATGCCGCTGAACTCACCGAGGACGATGGCACCGATCTCGCGCTCCTCGAGGTTGAGGGCGAGGCCGAGGGTGCCGTCCTCGAACTTCAGCAGTTCGTTGGCCATGGCCGAGGGCAGGCCCTCGACCTTCGCGATGCCGTCGCCGGCAAGGGTGACCGTACCGACCTCCTCGCGCGAGGCCGCGTCCGGCTTGTACGACTGGACGAAGTTCTCCAGCGCGTCCCGGATCTCCTCCGGCCGGATCGTGAGCTCCGCCATCTGGGTTCCCTGCTCTCCTTGTTGGGCCCGAAGTTTCACTTTGGGGGTCTGGGGGCGACCCCCAGGAATCCTCTGCACGGCCCAACCAGGGCCGTAAGTACGTACTGCTTTTCTCGAGATGTCGAGTTGCTGCTCTTTAGCTCGCCATGCGGCGGGCGGCCTCGTCCAGCCGGTCCGCGAGCGAGCCGTTGATGACCTCGTCACCGACCTGCACCCGGATCCCGCCGAGGACCTCGGGGTCCACGTCCAGGTTGAGGTGCATCCGACGGCCGTAGAGCTTGGTCAGGGCGGCGCCGAGGCGCTGCTTCTGTCCGTCGCTCAGCGGCACCGCCGAGGTGACGACGGCGACCATCCGGTCCCGGCGCTCGGCGGCGAGCTTGGACAGGGACTCCAGTCCCGCTTCCAGGCTACGTCCACGCGGCGCGGTCACGAGGCGCGTCACCAGACGCTCGGTGGCCGGCTTGGCCCGTCCGCCGAGCAGCCGGTGCAGCAGCTCGGTCTTGGCCTGCTTCCCGGCGCTGCGGTCGGTCAGTGCCGCGCGCAGCTCGGTGCTGGAGGAGACGATCCGGCCGAACCGGAACAGCTCGTCCTCGACGTCGTCGAGCGTGCCCGTCTTCTCCCCGGCCGTCAGGTCGGCGATGTCCGCCAGCTCCTCCAGCGCGTCCACCAGGTCGCGGGACTGCGACCAGCGGGCGCGGGCGGTGCCGGCCACCAGGTCGGCGGTCGCGCCGCTGGCCTGTCCGCCGATCAGACGCCGGACCAGTTCGGCCTTGGCCTCTCCGGGCTGCGCCGGGTCGGTGAGAACCCGACGCAGGCCGGCCTCGCGGTCGAGCAGCGCGGTGACGGCCGCCAGCTCGTCGGCGAGCTGCGCGGCGTCCACGGACGTGGAGTCCGTCAGCGCGTCGAGACGCTCACGTGCGGCTGCCAGTGCCTCGCGGCTCGCTCCGTTCATCGCGTGGCCTCGGCCTTCTCCTCGAGGTCGTCGAGGAAGCGGTCGATCACACGGCTCTGACGGGCGTGGTCCTCGAGGGACTCACCGACGAGCTTGCCGGCCAGGTCGGTGGCGAGCTTGCCGACGTCCTGACGCAGCGCGGCAGCGGCGGCCTTGCGGTCGGCCTGGATCTGGGCGTGACCGGCGGTGACGATCTCCTCGCGCTGCCGCTGGCCTTCGGCCCGCATCTCGGCGATGAGCGCGGCACCCTGCTCCTGCGCCTCCTGGCGCAGGCGCGCGGCCTCGTGCCGGGCCTCGGCGAGCTGGGCCTTGTACTGCTCAAGGACGCTCTGGGCCTCGGTCTGCGCGGCCTCGGCCTTTTCGATACCGCCCTCGATGGCTTCGCGGCGCTCTTCCAGAACCTTGTTGATGTTCGGGAGGAGCTTCTTGGCGAGGAAGCCGAAGACGATGACGAAGGCGATGAGGCCGATGACGAGCTCTGGGATCGGCGGGATGAGGGGGTTTTCGGCCTCCTCAGCCGCCAGCTGTACCAGGGGGCTCATATCAGTGCCTTTCGTCTAAAGGGCGACGGGTCGGGTCAGGAGCTCGGGTAAACGAACGGCATGACCAGACCGATCAGGGCGAGCGCCTCACAGAAGGCGAAGCCCAGGATCTGGTTGGCGCGGATGAGGCCGGCCGCCTCGGGCTGGCGGGCGAGGGCCTGCGTGCCGTTACCGAAGATGATGCCGACGCCGACGCCCGGGCCGATGGCGGCGAGGCCGTAACCGATGGAGCCGAGGTTGCCCTTGATCTCGACGCCGGCGGCAAGGGTCTGGAGAGCGGACATGCCGGTTCTTCCTTCTCTTTCAAGGACCGGTGGGGGTTGGCCACCGGGTGTCTGGGTGGGTGGTCGGGGTGCTCAGTGGTGCTCGGCGAGCGCGCCCTGGATGTAGCTGCAGGTCAGCAGTACGAAGACGTACGCCTGGACAGCCTGGATGAAGAGCTCGAAGGCGGTCATCACGATGACCATCACGAACGAGACACCGGAGTAGGCGATACCGATGCCGTTCAGCATGTACCAGCTGGCGATCGTGAAGAGCAGCAGCAGCGTGTGGCCGGCGAACATGTTCGCGAAGAGTCGCACGGCGTGGGTGAAGGGCCGGACGAGGAGGTTCGAGAAGAACTCGATCGTCATCGACAGCGGCAGCACCGGGCCGAGCGTCTTGTCGTAGCCGGTGAAGTTCTTGAAGGCTCCGACGAAGCCGTGCCGCTTGAACGTCAGCGAGACCCAGAGGATGTAGACGATGCCGGCCAGGACGGCGGGGTACGAGATGATCGCCGTGACCGGGAAGGCTGCCACCGGGATGATCGACCAGAGGTTCATCATCCAGACGAAGAAGAAGAGCGAGACGACGAGCGGGACGTACCTCTCGCCTTCCTTCTTGCCGATGGTCTCGTAGACGACGCCGCGACGGACGAAGTCGTAACCGGCCTCGGCCACCAGCTGGAGCTTGCCCGGGACGACCTTCGGCTTGGCGAAGGCGGCCCAGAAGAAGCCCACGATGATGATGGAACCGAGCAGCGCCAGCAGCATCGTCTTGTTGAAGTACACGTTGCTGTCCGCGTCGCCCCAGAGCGGCTTGAACAGGAACGAGTGCAGGCCCGGAGCCGGGAAGCCGCACCCGTCGAACAGGTGGCAGCTCGTGTCGAAAGCGAGCGTCTGCGTCGGGTCAGCACTCACCGCGGGCTCCTTCATCGTGGCGCATAGGTACGGCAACCTCGTTGTGTCGGCGCGGCGTGCGGCCGCGGGTCGGCACGGGACTGGTGTTACGGATGTGAGGGCGGCTGGGGGGCATCTCGCCTCGCGATTGAGCAGGCGTCAGCTCAGATGCCCGCGCCCGCGATGCCGCAGTTGGCACCGGACGATAGCAGCATCTCTCGTGCGCCTTTATCCCGGCCCTACCTCTCACGACGAGTGCCCTGTCTTCTCGGGCTTGTCGCCCTTGGACGAGGCATCGGGATCGACGTAGAGGATCTTGGCCTTCATGTGCGCGCGCGTCTGCGCGGCGATCCACGCCAGGGTGGCGACCACCAGCGTGATGGCGAAGGCACGGGGATTGAACAGCGTGGTGTTCTTGAACAGGGCGACGAAGATGACCAGCAGCAGCAGCTGGGCCGCGTAGAGCATCAGGCCCATCATCTGGAACAGCTGCGGGAAAGACTTGGCGGTGCGCTGGAGCACGTAGAGACCGAGCCCCATGAACACGATCACGACCAGCGTCCCGACGACGGCCCCGATGGCTCCCTTGCCACCGGCGACCACACCGCTGACGACGGCGGCAAGCGCGCCGACGGCAGCCGTGGGCACGGCGGCCTGGGCCAGGATCCGGACGTCATTGGACGGCATGGCGGCAACTCCGCTTTCACAGGGGGCAGGGGTGTCGTCATGGACGAGCGTAGTCCCGGGCTGAGTGATCGATACCTCACACCAACGGACCGTCGCACACGGTCCTTCGGCTCTATCCGGGGTTCTCGTGAACCGTATCACAAACTATTTGATGAGGTCTTTACCTGGTTGGTGTGCTTGCTGTCACACATGAGAGTGACAGTGCGCGTCTGTGCAAAAACAGTGCCGACTTGTCTGGTATTAGGGAGCTTTGTTCTCCCACGAGTTGGCAATGCTCTAGTCAGATTCTTACCTTGGCCGTTATCGGCGACGGTCCGGGAAACGCGAACGAGCGCCGATCGCGGTCGCGCCGTTGACGCCCGAAACACCCACCGTGACCGGGGCGCGCTCCTCGTCCTCCGCGGCCTCCCGCACGGCCGCCTCCACGGGCACGGCCGCCTCGGCCGCACGCCGCCGCCTGCGGTAGCGGGGCGGCACGAAGCGCTGCGCCCACACCGGCACCCGCGGGGTGAAGCGCGGGAGCAGCAGCAGGACCAGGCCGACGGCGCTGAGGAAGACCACGCCCAGCACGATCCACATCGACGCCGAGTTGACCGAGTAGGCCAGCGCCCCGAAGCCGATCAGCGCCGACCAGAAGTACATGATCAGCACGGCCCGGCTGTGCGAGTGGCCGATCTCCAGCAGCCGGTGGTGCAGGTGGCCGCGGTCCGCGGCGAACGGGGACTGGCCGCGCCAGGTGCGCCGGACGATCGCCAGCACCAGGTCGGCGGCCGGCACGGCGATGATCGTGAGCGGCATCAGCAGCGGGATGTAGACCGGCACCATCTGGTGCACGGTGCTGCGCTCGGACGCGCCGAACAGCTGATCCGGGTCGACCTGCCCCGTGACGGAGATCGCGCCCGCGGCCAGCACCAGGCCGATCAGCATCGAACCCGAGTCACCCATGAAGATCCGCGCGGGATGCATGTTGTGCGGCAGGAAGCCCAGGCACATGCCCATCAGGATGGCCGCGAACAGCGTCGCCGGGGCGGCGGCCTCGATGCCGTACGAGTACCAGATGCGGTACGTGTACATGAAGAACGCGGCCGCCGCGATGCACACCATGCCGGCGGCGAGGCCGTCGAGGCCGTCCACGAAGTTGACCGCGTTGATGGTGATGACGACCAGCGCCACCGTCAGCAGCGTGCCCTGCCACTGGGTCAGCGCGACCGTGCCGACGCTCGGGATGGGCAGCCACAGGATCGTCAGACCCTGCATCACCATCACGCCCGCGGCGATCATCTGGCCGCCCAGCTTGATCAGGGCGTCGATCTCGAACTTGTCGTCCAGGACGCCGATCAGCCAGATCAGGGCGGCCCCGGAGAGCAGCGCCCGCGGCTCGTTGGACTTGACGAAGACCTCGTTGAGGTTGGTGAGGTGGTCCGCGACCAGCAGGCCCGCGCACAGCCCGAAGAACATGGCGATACCGCCGAGCCGCGGAGTGGGTTCCCGGTGCACGTCACGGGCCCTGATCTCCGGCATCGCCCCGGCCACGATCGCGAACTTCCGTACCGGCCCTGTCAGCAGATACGTCACCGCGGCCGTGATGCAGAGCGTCAGCAGGTATTCACGCACGGGCTTCCCCACAGGTCTCGCTGGCCATCACAGCCCCACACCCTAGCGACGGACGCATATGGATGAGGACTTCCGGGTAGCGACGATGGTTGCACGTGTGGCTGTGGACACCCGGTCCGGGGGACCGGGCACACCGATATGTACGCAGGTGCGCCTACCCCCGCTCAGCCGGGATACGGCGGGAATCGGCCGGTCAGCTCGCGCACCTCCTCCCGTGCCCCGGCCGGGTCTGTCTCCCCGCGCAGCACGGAGCCGAGCAGGGCGGCGATCCGCACCATCTCCGGCTCCCCCATGCCCTGGGTGGTCACGGCGGCCGTGCCCAGGCGCAGGCCGCGGCCGTCGCCGTGCGGCAGCGCGCAGCAGTCCAGCACCAGGCCGGCCGCGAGGAGCCGGCCGCGCGCGGTGCGGCCGTCCACGCCGAGCGGGGCCGGGTCGGCGGTGATCAGGTGGGTGTCGGTGCCACCGGTGGTGACGGCGAGCCCCTCGGCGGCCAGGTGACCGGCGAGCACCCGCGCGTTGGCGACCACCTGATGGGCGTACGCCGTGAAGGCCGGTGTGGCCGCCTCGCCGAACGCGACGGCCTTGGCGGCGATGGTGTGCATCTGTGCGCCGCCCTGTGTGAAGGGGAAGACGGCCCGGTCGACGCGCTCGGCCAGCTCGGCGCCGCACAGGATCATCCCGCCGCGCGGGCCGCGCAGCACCTTGTGTGTGGTGGCACACACGATGTCCGCGTACGGCACCGGGTTCGGCGCCGCTCCCCCGGCGACCAGGCCGATCGGATGGGCCGCGTCCGCGATCAGATAGGCCCCGACCTCGTCGGCGACCTCGCGGAAGAAGGCGTGGTCGAAGTGGCGGGGGTAGGCGATGGAGCCGCAGACGATGGCCTTGGGCCGGTGGTTGCGGGCCAGGTGGCGCACCTGGTCGTGGTCGACGAGCCCGGTCTCGGCGTCGACGCCGTAGCCGACGAAGTCGAACCAGCGGCCGGAGAAGTTCGCCGGCGAGCCGTGGGTGAGGTGGCCGCCGTAGGGCAGGCCGAGGGCGAGGACGGTGTCGCCGGGGCGCAGCAGGGCCGCGTAGGCGGCCAGGACGGCCGAAGAGCCCGAGTGGGACTGGACGTTGGCGTGCTCGGCGCCGAACAGGGCCTTGGCGCGCTCGACGGCGAGCCGCTCGGCGACGTCCACGAGTTCGCAGCCGCCGTGGTGCCGGGCTCCGGGGTAGCCCTCGGCGTACTTGTTGGCGAGCGGCGAGCCGAGGGCCGCGAGGACGGCGGGCGAGGTGAAGTTCTCGGCGGCGATGAGCTGGAGCGTCGTCGACTGCCGCTGCAGCTCCCCGAGCAGGATCTCGGCCAGCTCCGGATCCTGTCGCCGCAGGACATCGGTCTCGTGGACGGTGGTGACCGACATGACGGGCTCCGGGCGGTCGACGGTGACGTATGCCCAATGTAGGCCCGGGATGCGGCGGGCGCGCGATCGTTACGCCCTTCGATGTCCGCTCATGTCCGTGCGGCTACGCCTGTCAGCGCAGTGACGACCGGATCCAGCGCTTCCCCTATCTCGTCCCCGATCGACCGGAAGAACGTCAGCGGGGCGCCGTAGGGGTCGTACACCTCGTCCGCCTCGGCGGTCGGGGCCAGCAGCCAGCCGCGCAGCGCGGCCGCGGCACGGACCAGCGCACGGGCCCGCATGACCACGCCGTCCTCCAGGGGCGGCAGCGTCGCGGGGTCTATCGCCCGGACCAGGCGGGTGAACTCCTTCAGGGTGAAGGTGCGCAGGCCCGCCGAGTGGCCCATGGAGATGACCTGGGCACGGTGGTCGCGGGTGGCGGTCAGGACGAGGTCGGCCATGATGACGTGCTCGTCGAGCAGCTCACGGCCGGTGAACCCGGTGGTGTCCGCGCCGAACTCGGCCAGCACGGTCTCCGCGTTGGTCTCCATGGGCGCACCCTCGTGGCCCCAGGTGCCCGCGCTCTCCACGATCAGCCCGCCGCCGAGCACGCCGAGCCGCTCCGCCACGAAATGGCGGGTCAGGCGCTCGGTGATGGGTGAGCGGCACACGTTGCCGGTGCTGACGTGGAGGATGCGGAAGGTGTCGCGCGGAAAGCCGAAGGTCGTCGTCTCCTCCGCGACACGAGCCCCGATGCCTATGCCACGCCCCGCTTCAGGGGCCGTCAATTCGCCACCTCGAGGTCGGGTACGACCTTGCGCAGCTCGTCCGGGGAGATGGCGCCCTCGCGCAGCAGCAGCGGCACCTCGCGGGAGACGTCCACGATCGACGACGGCACGTTGCCGGGGGTGGGACCGCCGTCCAGGTAGACGGAGACGGAGTCGCCGAGCATCTCCTGGGCCGCGTCGCAGTCCTCCGGCGCCGGGTGGCCGGTGAGGTTCGCCGAGGAGACGGCCATGGGGCCGACCTCGTTGAGCAGCTCGATGGCGACCGGGTGCAGCGGCATGCGCACGGCAACCGTGCCCCGGGTGTCGCCGAGGTCCCACTGCAGCGACGGCTGGTGCTTGGCGACCAGCGTCAGCGCGCCCGGCCAGAACGCGTCGACCAGCTCCCAGGCCAGCTCCGAGAAGTCCGTGACGAGGCCGTGCAGCGTGTTCGGGGAGCCGATGAGGACGGGGGTGGGCATGTTGCGGCCCCGGCCCTTGGCGGCGAGCAGGTCGGCGACGGCCTCCGAGGAGAACGCGTCGGCGCCGATGCCGTACACCGTGTCGGTCGGCAGCACCACCAGCTCGCCCCGGCGGACGGCGGACGCGGCCTCGCGCAGACCCGTCACTCGGTCGGTCGCGTCGTTGGTGTCGTATCGCCGTGCCATCTTTAGCGGGCCTCCTCGTACACGTACTGCGGGGGGAAAGACTGGTGTGTGCTCACGGCAGCGCCTTGCGGGCGGTGGCGAACCGGGGGCGGTTGTTGAGGTCCGGGTGGTCGGCCGCGTCGGCCCAGCCCCGCTCCTCGGTGAAGATCCACGGCACCTGTCCGCCCTGGGTGTCGGCGTGCTCGATGACGACGACACCGCCCGGGCGCAGCAGCCGGTGCGCGGTGCGCTCGATGCCGCGGATCAGGTCGAGGCCGTCCTCGCCGGAGAACAACGCCAGCTCCGGGTCGTAGTCACGGGCCTCGGGGGCTACGTACTCCCACTCGGTGAGCGGGATGTACGGCGGGTTGGAGATGACCAGGTCGACCTGGCCGTCTAGGTCGGGGAAAGCGGTCAGCGCGTCGCCCTGGCGCAGGTCGACCCTGGACCCCGCCACGTTCTTGCGGGTCCACACCAGCGCGTCCTCGGACAGCTCCACGGCGTGCACGCGGGAGCGCGGGACCTCCTGGGCGAGGGCGAGAGCGATGGCGCCGGAACCGGTGCACAGGTCGACGATGCACGGCTCGACCACGTCCATGGCGCGTACGGCGTCTATGGCCCAGCCGACCACGGACTCGGTCTCCGGCCGGGGCACGAACACACCTGGCCCGACCTGCAGCTCCAGGTACCGGAAGTAGGCCCGGCCGGTGATGTGCTGCAGCGGCTCGCGCTGCTCACGCCGGGCGATGACCTCCCAGTACCGGGCGTCGAAGTCCGAATCCTTCACGGAGTGCAGTTCGCCGCGCTTCACGCCGTGCACGAACGCGGCCAGCTCCTCCGCGTCGTTGCGCGGCGAGGGCACGCCGGCGTCGGCCAGCCGCTGGGTGGCCTGGGCCACCTCCGCGAGCAGCAGGTTCACGCAAGTCCTCCGTGTCGTACTCGTGCGTGCGTACGCCTCTTAGGCGGCCGCCAGCTTCGCCGCCGAGTCGGCGTCGACGCAGGCCTGGATCACCGCGTCGAGTTCGCCGTCCAGGACCTGGTCCAGGTTGTAGGCCTTGAAGCCGACGCGGTGGTCCGAGATGCGGTTCTCCGGGAAGTTGTAGGTACGGATCTTCTCGGAGCGGTCGACGGTGCGGACCTGGCTGCGGCGGGCGTCGGCGGCCTCCCGCTCCGCCTCCTCCTGCGCCGCTGCGAGCAGCCTGGAGCGCAGGATACGCATCGCCTGCTCCTTGTTCTGCAGCTGGCTCTTCTCGTTCTGGCAGGAGGCGACGACTCCGGTCGGAATGTGCGTGATGCGCACGGCGGAGTCGGTGGTGTTCACGGACTGGCCGCCCGGGCCGGAGGACCGGTAGACGTCGATCCGCAGGTCGTTCGCGTTGATCTCCACGTCCACCTCCTCGGCCTCCGGCGTGACGAGGACACCGGCGGCGGAGGTGTGGATACGGCCCTGGGACTCGGTGGCCGGCACACGCTGCACGCGGTGCACACCGCCCTCGTACTTCAGCCGGGCCCACACGCCCTGGCCGGGCTCGGTGGCGCCCTGGCCGCCCTTGGTCTTCACCGCGACCTGGACGTCCTTGTAGCCGCCCAGCTCGGACTCGGTGGCGTCGATGATCTCGGTCTTCCAGCCGACGCGCTCGGCGTAGCGCAGGTACATGCGCAGCAGATCACCGGCGAACAGGGCGGACTCGTCGCCGCCGGCACCCGCCTTGATCTCCAGAATGACGTCCTTGTCGTCACTCGGGTCGCGCGGGACGAGCAGCAGGCGCAGCCTCTCGGTCAGCTCCTCGCGCTGCTTCTCCAGGTCCTTGACCTCGGCGGCGAAGTCGGGGTCGTCGGCGGCCAGCTCGCGCGCGGTCTCGATGTCGTCGCCGGTCTGCTTCCAGGAGCGGTACGTGGCGACGATCGGGGTCAGCTCGGCGTAGCGCTTGTTCAGCTTGCGCGCGTTCGCCTGGTCGGCGTGGACCGACGGGTCGGCGAGCTTCGTCTCCAGGTCGGCGTGCTCGGCGACGAGTTCCTCGACGGCCTCGAACATCTTTGGCTCCTGTACTGCGATGAAGGGAAGGGGCGGGCGACCAAAAACGCCGGTCCCGGGCACACCCCGGCTGGGGCGTGACCGTGGACCGGCGAAATGGGGCTCGCTACTTCTTGGAGCCGGCGGCCTTGCCGAAGCGGGCCTCGAAGCGGGCCACACGGCCACCGGTGTCGAGGATCTTCTGCTTGCCCGTGTAGAACGGGTGGCACTCGGAGCAGACCTCGGCCCGGATGGTGCCGGACTCGATGGTGCTACGGGTGGTGAACGACGCGCCACAGGTGCAGCTGACCTGCGTCTCGACGTACTCGGGGTGGATGTCGCGCTTCAAGGTTTCTCCTAGGTTTCGGGAGGGCGCCGGGTCGCCGCCGCGGGATGCGGGAGCGTGAACCGGAGCCGACGTACCAGTCTGCCAGGACTGGTGCCATCCACCCAAACCGGGGGTGCGGTTGTTCTATTCCTGCGGGCGGGCGGAAGCGCGCTGTGCCCCGCGCCCGTCAGCTCACCACACCCTTGGCCTCGCCTGTCGCCGTGCCCTCGGTGGCCGACTTCGGGATGGCCCTGTCGTTCTTCAGGGCGTCCCAGACCAGCTGGGCCTTCGTCTTCGCCAGCAGGACGCGGTTGGGGTTGGCCGGGTCGTACCGGACGGGCATCGTGACCATCTTCATGTGGGACGAGCTGATGCCCTTGAGGCCGTCCGCGAAGTCGATGAGGGAGTTGACCGAGCCGATGTCGGAGTCGGTGGTGACGGCCTTGGTGGCGGTGTCGGCGAGGTCGTACAGCCTCTTGGGGTTCGAGAAGACACCGACGTGCTTGACCTGGTCGATCAGGGCCTTGATGAACGCCTGCTGGAGCTGGATGCGGCCCAGGTCGGAGCCGTCGCCCACACCGTGCCGGGTACGGACCAGGCCGAGGGCCTGCTCTCCGTTCAGCGTGTGGGTGCCGGCCTTGAGGTCCAGATGGCTCTGCGGGTCGTCGATCTTCCTGGTCGTGGTGACCTGGACTCCGCCGAGGTCGTCGATGAGCTTCTGGAAGCCCTCGAAGTCGACCTCCAGATAGTGGTCCATACGGATGCCGGAGATCGACTCGACGGTCTTCACGGCGCAGGCGGCGCCGCCGGTGGAGTACGCCTCGTTGAACATCACGCCGGACACGGCGGGGTGCGCGGTGCCCTTGGTGTCGGTGCACCGGGGACGGTCGACGAGGGTGTCCCGCGGGATCGAGACCACGCTGGCCTTCTTGTGGCCCTCGTAGACGTGGACGATCATCGCCGTGTCGGAGCGGGCGCTGCCGTCGTCGGTGCCGCCGCCGAGCTTCTTGTTCTTGCCGGAACGCGTGTCCGAGCCGAGGACCAGGATGTTCTCGGAGCCGTTGTCGATCTTCGAAGGCCGGTCGTTGCCGAGGGCCTGGTTGATGTCGACGCTCCGGAGGTTGCCGTTGAGCTTGAAGTACAGGTACCCGGCTCCGGTGCCGCCCAGCACGACCACGCCCGCGACCGTCCACGCCGTGACGAGGAGGGCCTTGCGGCTCCCGCTGCGGGGCTTGCGGCGGCGGCCCCTGCCGTGGCGGCCGGGGCCGGTCTGGGCCGGCTCCGGTATGCCGGACTCCGGCGTGCTCTCGGCGGACACATCGCTCCCAGGTCTCGTCGGTCGATTACCCCCTGCGTTCGGGGTCGGGCGCGGTCGTCACCGCTCCATCGTCGCTCCGCTCTGTCAGACGGAGAAACTCGGGAAAGAGTTGCACAACGCAGAGTGCCCACCGCGTACAGCGGTGGGCACTCTGCGTCACGACGGAGGCGGGCCACACCCCGCTCACCTGCGCGTTCAGCCGACCAGGACGGACCGCCCGGAGGCGGTGCCGATCGAGACCCCTGTGGCGAAGGTCTCGGCGGGGAACACTCAGTCCCCGTTGCCCGGAGTCGGCGTCGTCTTCTGGATCTGCATCAGGAACTCGACGTTCGACTTGGTCTGCTTCATCTTGTCCAGCAGCAGCTCGATCGCCTGCTGCTGGTCCAGCGCGTGCAGGACACGGCGGAGCTTCCAGACGACGGCCAGCTCCTCGTTGCCGAGCAGGATCTCTTCCTTACGGGTACCGGACGCGTCCACGTCCACCGCCGGGAAGATGCGCTTGTCGGCGAGCTTCCGGTCGAGCTTCAGCTCCATGTTGCCGGTGCCCTTGAACTCCTCGAAGATCACCTCGTCCATGCGGGACCCGGTGTCCACCAGGGCGGTGGCGAGGATGGTCAGCGAGCCGCCGTCCTCGATGTTGCGGGCCGCACCGAAGAAGCGCTTCGGCGGGTACAGGGCCGTGGAGTCGACACCACCGGACAGGATGCGGCCGGAGGCCGGCGCGGCCAGGTTGTAGGCACGGCCCAGACGCGTGATCGAGTCGAGCAGCACGACGACGTCGTGGCCCAGCTCCACCAGACGCTTGGCGCGCTCGATGGCCAGCTCGGCGACCGTGGTGTGGTCCTCGGCCGGGCGGTCGAAGGTCGAGGAGATGACCTCGCCCTTGACCGACCGCTGCATGTCGGTGACCTCTTCCGGACGCTCGTCGACGAGGACGACCATCAGGTGGCACTCGGGGTTGTTGTGCGTGATCGCGTTGGCGATCGCCTGCATGATCATGGTCTTACCGGTCTTCGGCGGGGCCACGATCAGACCGCGCTGGCCCTTACCGATCGGCGAGACCAGGTCGATGATGCGGGTGGTGAGCACACCCGGGTCCGTCTCCAGGCGCAGGCGGTCCTGCGGGTAGAGCGGGGTCAGCTTGTTGAACTCCGGGCGGCCGCGGCCGTGTTCGGGCGCCATGCCGTTGACGGAGTCGAGGCGGACCAGCGCGTTGAACTTCTCGCGGCGCTCGCCCTCCTTGGGCTGACGGACCGCACCGGTGACGTGGTCACCCTTGCGCAGGCCGTTCTTGCGGACCTGGGCGAGCGAGACGTACACGTCGTTCGGGCCCGGCAGGTAGCCGGAGGTCCGGATGAAGGCGTAGTTGTCGAGGATGTCCAGGATGCCCGCGACGGGGATCAGGACGTCGTCCTCGGCGAGCTGCGGCTCGGCGATCTCGTCGCGGCCACGACGGCCACGGCGGTCGCGGTAGCGGCCGCGACGGCCCCGGCGGCCGCCCTCGAAGTCGTCGTCCTCCTCGACCCGCTGCTGCCGGTCCTGACGGCCGCCGCCCTGCTGCTGGCCCTGCTGCTGCCGGTCCTGACGACCGCCGCCCTGGCCCTGCTGGTCGTCGCCCTTGTTACGGCGGTCACGGTCACGGCCGCGCTCACGGCGGTCGCGGCGGCCACGGCCCTCGCCGTCACCGGCGTCGCCCTTGGCCTCGCCCTGCTGCTGGGCCGGCGTCTCGGCCTTGGCCTCGCTCTTCGCCTCGGCCACGACGGTCTCGGCGCCGCTCGCGGTGGGGCTGCCCGCCTCCGCGGTGGCACGGCGGCGACGACGCTCGGTCGGGGCCTCGTCCCCCCCACGCTCGGCTTCGCCCGCGCGGGCGGTGCCCCCGGCCGGCTGGCCGGGAATCTCGATCTGCTGCTGGGCCACGGCCTTCTCGGCGGGGGCCTCGGTCTTGGCCTCGGCCTTCTTCTCCGCGTCCTCACCCGTACGGGCCTTGGAGGTGGCCCGGCGCTTGGGCTTGGTCTCGGCGGCGGCCTCGGCCTTGGGGGCCGCGCCCCCGCCGGCCTGGGCCTCCTTGATGACCTCGATCAGCTGGCTCTTGCGCATACGCGCGGTGCCCCTGATGCCGAGGCCCGAGGCGACCTGCTGCAGCTCGGCCAGCACCATGCCCTCGAGGCCGGTACCGCGGCGCCGCCGGGAGCCGGCACCGGTGGCAGGCGCGGAGGCGTCCGTGGCGGGCGCGGCAGCGGTCTCCTCGACACGTGCGCCCATCAGATCGGTGGTGTCGCTCACGAAGGGTCCTTCCCTGGAGCGGACGTCGGCCTGTCTGGCTCGGCGACCGGTTGTGCTGTCCGACTACGGTCCTGTCTTCTGTGAACCGTGCCGGGGCGGTGGTCCGCCAAAGCGGCGGAAAGAGATTTGCTGGTGATGGCGCTTCCGCGATGCCGTGGCACCCAGTGTCACGTGGCGTGGTAGCACCGATTCCGAAGCGTGCCCGGCGGCCCGCTCAGTGCCCGCATACGACGTACTGCCCAGGTACGGCGCAAGGAACACGGAGTGGCGCGGGAGGCTCCCGGAAGAATGTCTGTCCCGGACGGGGACACGAGGCACCTCGCCATGGTGGGGTCGGGTGCAGACTTGAGGTTAACACTACCGGATCCAACAAACATTCCCCCTCTCCAAATCCGGCAACCGTGTCTCAGGTCGCAAGCGGCAGCACGCTCGCTCCCTGTACATCGAGGTCCAGCCGGTTGGCGGCCCAGCCCTCACCGGCGAGGTGAGAGACCTTGTCGGCGCTTTCGGCGTCGGCGAGGGCCATGACGGTGGGTCCGGCACCCGAGATCACGGCCGGGATGCCGTCGGCCCGCAGCCGCTCCACCAGCGCGGCGCTCTCCGGCATGGCCGGGGCGCGGTACTCCTGGTGGAGACGGTCCTCGGTGGCGGGCAGCAGCAGCTCGGGGCGCCGGGTGAGGGCCTCGACGAGCAGCGCGGCACGGCCGGCGTTCACGGCGGCGTCGACGTGCGGCACGGTGCGCGGGAGCAGGCCGCGCGCGGTCTCGGTCAGGACCGGCTTTCCGGGCACGAAAACCACCGGAACGATGGAATTGTGCGGCTCCATCCTGATCGCCCGGGCGGCGCCGGCCTCCATCCAGGACAGGGTGAAGCCGCCGAGCAGACAGGCCGCCACGTTGTCCGGGTGGCCCTCGATCTCGGTGGCCAGCTCCAGCAGCGCGGCGTCGTCGAGCCGGGCCTCGCCCCCTATGGTCACCGCGCGGGCGGCGACGATTCCGGCACAGATGGCGGCGGAGGAGGAGCCGAGACCCCGGCCGTGCGGAATGCGGTTGGCGCAGACGATCTCCAGGCCGCGGGGCTGTCCGCCCAGCAGATCGAAGGCGGTGCGCAGGGAACGGACGAGCAGGTGGCGTTCGTCCCGGGGCAGGGTCTCGCTGCCCTCGCCCGCGATGTCGATGTGCAGCCCGGAGTCGGCCACCCGGACGACCACGTCGTCGTAGAGCCCCAGCCCGAGGCCCAGGGCGTCGAAGCCCGGACCGAGGTTGGCGCTGGTGGCGGGGACGCGCACCCGGACGGCGGCGGCGCGGAACGCTGGACCGGCCATCGCTCGTTGACTCTCCTTGAGCTGCGTGACGGTCGCATGACCTCGAGGGACTCGATGGACATTCGACCGATGTTCGGTGGACATCCGATGACGTACGAAAGGCCCGTCGGGCCGCGCAGACGACACGGCGCCGTGCCACACGCGAGGGCATATGCGGTGGGCGGGTTCAGTACAGCCTATCGAAGGAAGGTTGTGTGACGACATAGGGCGCACAGGAGGCGCACGATGCGTGTCGTAAGCCCCGTGTGCTCCCCGTCAGGGGAAACGGGGGAAACCCGGGGCTCCTGCCGGGGAAGGCCCCGGGACTCCCGTCAGGGAAGCTCCCCGGTCCCCTGCCGGGGAAAGGCCGGGCCTTCCCGTCGGGGAAGGCCCGGACCCGGGCGCTCAGGCGAGGCCGAGGCGCTCGGCCGCGGTGGCCGCGTCGACGGGCACGGTGACCGGCTGCGGGGCACCGGCGACGGCCCAGTCGGGGTCTTTCAGACCGTTGCCCGTGACGGTGCACACGATGCGCTGCCCCGGGTCGACCTTGCCCTGCTCGGCGGCCTTGAGCAGACCGGCCACCGAGGCGGCGGAGGCGGGCTCCACGAAGACGCCCTCCTGGGCGGCCAACAGCCGGTAGGCCCGCAGGATCTCACGGTCCGTCACCTCGTCGATGAGGCCGCCGGACTCGTCGCGCGCGGCGAGGGCGAAGCCCCAGGAGGCGGGGTTGCCGATGCGGATCGCGGTGGCGATGGTGGACGGGTCCTTGACGACCTCGCCGCGCACGATCGGGGCGCTGCCGGAGGCCTGGAAACCCCACATGCGGGGCGTCCCGCCGGCGATGCCGTCGGCGGCGTACTCCGTGTAGCCCTTCCAGTAGGCGGTGATGTTGCCCGCGTTGCCCACCGGGAGCACATGGATGTCGGGCGCGTCACCGAGCATGTCCACGATCTCGAAGGCGGCCGTCTTCTGACCCTCGATCCGCACCGGGTTCACCGAATTCACCAGCGCCACCGGGTAGTTCTCACTCAGTTCTCGAGCGAGCGTCAAGCAGTCGTCGAAGTTGCCGTCGACCTGGAGGATCTTGGCACCGTGGACGAGGGCCTGGCCCATCTTGCCGAGGGCGATCTTGCCCTGCGGCACGAGCACCGCGGAGACCATGCCGGCCCGTACGGCGTACGCGGCCGCGCTGGCGGACGTGTTGCCGGTGGAGGCGCAGATGACGGCCTTCGCCCCCTCCTCCTTGGCCTTGCTGATGGCCATGGTCATGCCGCGGTCCTTGAAGGACCCGGTGGGGTTGGCCCCCTCCACCTTCAGGTGGACCTCACAGCCCGTGCGCTCGGAGAGCACCTGCGCGGGCACGAGGGGCGTGCCGCCCTCGCGAAGCGTCACGACCGGCGTGGTGTCGGAGACCGGCAGCCGGTCCCGGTACTCCTCGATGATTCCGCGCCACTGGTGGGTCATTGCTGGTTACTCTCCTTCAACCCGCATGATGCTGGCGACACCCCGCACGGTGTCGAGCTTGCGCAGCGCCTCGACGGTCCCGGTGAGGGAGGCGTCGGAGGCCCGGTGGGTGACGACGACGAGAGAGGCCTCGCCGTCCTTGCCCTGCTGCCGAACGGTGTCGATCGACACCCCGTGCTCGGCGAACACGGTCGCGACCTGGGCGAGCACGCCCGGTTTGTCGGCCACGTCAAGGCTGATGTGGTACCGGGTGACGACCTCGCCCATCGGGGAGACGGTCAGGTCGGCGTACGCCGACTCGCCGGGACCGGTCGAGCCGCTCAGCCGGTTGCGGCACACGGCGACGAGGTCGCCGAGGACGGCGGAGGCGGTGGGCGAACCGCCGGCGCCGGGGCCGTAGAACATGAGCTGCCCGGCGGCATCGCTCTCCACGAAGACGGCGTTGTACGCGCCGCGCACGGAGGCGAGCGGGTGGCTGAGCGGGATCATCGCGGGATGCACGCGCGCGGTGACCGACGCGCCGTCCTTCGAGCGCTCGCAGATGGCGAGCAGCTTGATGGTGCAGCCCATCTCCTTGGCCGAGCGGAAGTCGGCGGCGGTGACCTCGGTCATGCCCTCGCGGTAGACGTCGTCGAGGCGCACGCGCGTGTGGAAGGCGATACCGGCGAGGATCGCGGCCTTGGCGGCGGCGTCGAAGCCCTCGACGTCGGCGGTCGGGTCGGCCTCCGCGTACCCGAGGGCGGTGGCCTCGTCGAGCGCCTCCTGATACCCGGCACCCGTCGAGTCCATCTTGTCGAGGATGAAGTTGGTGGTGCCGTTGACGATGCCCAGCACCCGGTTGACCTTGTCGCCGGCGAGGGACTCGCGCAGCGGCCGGATCAGCGGGATGGCACCGGCGACGGCGGCCTCGTAGTACAGGTCCCTGCCGTGCTCCCCGGCGGCGGCGTGCAGGGCGGCCCCGTCCTGGGCGAGCAGCGCCTTGTTGGCGGAGACGACGGAGGCGCCGTGCTCGAAGGCGGTGGTGATGAGGGACCGCGCGGGCTCGATCCCGCCGATGACCTCCACGACCACGTCGATGTCGCCGCGTTTGACGAGGGCGGTGGCGTCGGTGGTGACGAGGGCGGGGTCGATGCCCTCGCGCACCTTGCTCGGGCGCCGTACGGCGACTCCGGCCAGCTCGACCGGGGCGCCGATCCTGGCGGCGAGGTCGTCGGCGTGCGTCGTCATGATGCGCGCCACCTCTGAGCCGACCACTCCACAGCCCAGCAGCGCCACCTTCAGCGGACGCGTACGCATCATCCGACCTCGTTTCCTCATACCGTCTACGGTTGGACCAGTCTCACTCACCGGACGGGAGTTTCTACCCTTCGTCCGGATCGTGAGACATCTATTTCATTTGTGCAGGGGTGGAAGACCGTAGATCTTCCACCCCGGGCTTTTTCGGCCCCGGCCTGCCCGGCCTTGCGTCACCCGACGTCGAGACGCAGGAGGTCCTCCTCCGTCTCCCGGCGGACGATGACCCGCGCCTCGCCGTCCTTCACGGCGACGACGGGCGGCCGGAGCACATGGTTGTAGTTGCTGGCCATGGACCGGCAGTAGGCACCCGTGGCCGGTACGGCGATGAGGTCACCGGGTGCCAGGTCGGCCGGCAGGAACGCGTCCTTCACCACGATGTCGCCGCTCTCACAGTGCTTGCCGACCACGCGGGCGAGCATCGGCTCGGCGTCGGAGGTGCGGGAGGCCAGGGCCACGCTGTACTCGGCGTCGTACAGCGCGGTCCGGATGTTGTCGGACATGCCGCCGTCGACGGAGACGTACGTACGCAGCCCGTCGAGCGGCTTGACGGTGCCGACCTCGTACAGGGTGAAGGCCGTGGGCCCCACGATGGCCCGCCCGGGCTCGACCGAGATCCGGGGCGTGCGCAGCCGGGCGGCCTCGCACTCGCGGCCGACGATCTCGGTGAGCGCCTTGGCGATCTCGTGCGGCTCGCGGGGGTCGTCGTCGCTGGTGTAGGCGATGCCGAGGCCGCCCCCGAGGTCGATCTCAGGCAGCTCCACGCCGTGCTCGTCGCGGATGTCCCTGAGCAGCCCGACCACGCGGTGGGCGGCGACCTCGAACCCGGACATGTCGAAGATCTGCGACCCGATGTGCGAGTGGATCCCGATCAGCTCGAGCCCGTCGAGCTGCAGGGCCCGCCGCACGGCCTCGGCGGCCTGCCCGCCGGCCAGCGGAATGCCGAACTTCTGGTCCTCGTGGGCGGTGGCGATGAACTCGTGCGTGTGCGCCTCCACGCCGACGGTGATCCGGATCTGGACCCGCTGCCGCTTGCCGAGGGACTGCGCGATGTGCGCGACGCGCACGATCTCCTGGAAGGAGTCGAGAACGATCCGCCCGACGCCGGCGGTGACGGCCCTCTCGATCTCCTCCGTCGACTTGTTGTTGCCGTGGAAGGCGATGCGGTCGGCGGGCATGCCGGCGGAGAGGGCGGTGGTCAGCTCGCCGCCGGAGCAGACGTCGAGGTTCAGCCCCTCCTCGTTCAGCCACCGCACGACGGCACGCGAGAGGAAGGCCTTGCCCGCGTAGAAGACGTCGGCGTCGGCCCCGAAGGCGGTACGCCAGGCACGGGCCCGCGCCCGGAAGTCGGTCTCGTCCATGACGTAGGCGGGCGTGCCGAACTCCTCGGCGAGCCGCTTGGCGTCGATCCCGCCGACGGTGACGACGCCGTCGGCGTCGCGCGTGACCGTCTGGGCCCACACCTTCCGGTCGAGGGCGTTGAGGTCCGTGGGCGGCGCGGAGTAGTGCCCCTCGGGGAGGACGTCGGCGTGACGGGGCCCGGCGGGGTGCGCGGAACGGCTCATGACGTGACTCTCAGACTCTCTGTGTCTCTCCGGGGCCCATGTCTTCTCCGGCCCTCAGAGGTGTTCGGGTGCGTCGATACCGAGCAGGGAGAGGCCACCGGCCAGCACCGTCCCGACGGCTTCGGCAAGGGCCAGCCGGGCGCGGTGGGCGGCCGAGGGTTTCTCCTCGCCACGGGGAAGCACGGAGGGCAGAAAGGGCAGTACGGCATCGGCAACGGTGACGAGATGCCGCGCAAGCCGATCCGGGGCACGGTGGGTGGCGGCCGCGGCGAGGATGCGGGGGTGATCGGCGAGGGGGGTCAGGAGGGGACGGAGATGTGCGGGGGTGATGCCGGGGGCGGCCGAGGAGGTGCGGGGGGTGGCGGGGGTGGTGCCGGGGGCTGCGGGGGTGCCGCCGGTGCTTTCCTGCGGGGTGCCGGTGATCGCGGAGGTGGCTCCGGTGCTTTCGTGAGCGGGGCCGGTGGTCATGTGGACGGCGCTGTGTGGAGCACCTGCGAGGGCGACGGCAACGGCACCGGTGACAGCGTCGGCGTGGGTCTCGGCATCGAGGGCACTGAGGGCACCGTTGTGCGGGTGGGGCATGTCGTCCCCGACCGGGCCGGGCTCGGCGCTGAAGCCGAGGCGAGCGGCGTTGCGGCTGACGGAGCGGATGCGGGCGTGGGCGTACCGGACGCGGAAGAGGGGGTTGGCCTCCCGCTGTACCAGGTGATCGGCGGTGATGCGGGGCCGGTCGTGGGGGGCGGGGTGGAGGAGGGCCCACTGGGCGGCGTCGGGCCCGAGCGGGGCGGGGTCCTCCGGTGCCGGCACGGGCCGCAGATTGACAGGCTCGCCGTGCTCGACGGTGGCCCGCCCGCCCTGCGTGGCCACGATCCGCACGACCGCATCCGCAACGACCTCGGCCCGCACCTCGTACGGCACCCGCAGCGCGACGACCTGCCCGGCAAGGGCGTCACCGTGACCGTACGCGGCACCCCGGGCCTGGATCTCCCGGACCAGATCGCCGACGAGGTCGGTCTGCGCCCCGAGGCTGATGTTGAGGAAGCCGGGCCCGGTGACGACGACGTCCCGGATGCCGTCGGCGCAGACGAGACGGGGCCGCAGGATCTCGGCGACCCGTCGCGGCGGCTGCCCGGCCGGCCGGGCGAGCTGGAGGGCGATGGTGGTGGCGTAGTCGCCGCATCCCCCGGGCCCCGGCTCGGTCACCACGGCCCGCTCGGGCACGGTCACACTCAGCTCCCCGTCGTCGACAGCACTGCGCACCGCGCGCAGCACGGTGCGGGAGAGTTCGACGGGGGTCACGGGACAAGCGTAGGGGAGGAGGGGGGTGGGTAGGCGAGGCGGTTCAGCCTACGGACAGACGGCGACCGCTGCCGGGATGGGCCCGCTACGGCCCTAGACGTCCGAGCGCGCAAAACCCCAGGCCGACGAGGCGAGGAGCCCCGAGACCGACGGAACGGCAACGCACTGCCGAGGGCCACGGGGAGGTGTCCCTGACGAAGACGGCGAGGTGTCCCCTTGGGGACTCGCGGCCCTCCCTGAAAATGAAAGATGCCTAGGGCCGTTCCGGCGCCCGCCGGCCCCACGCCGAGGCCCTATCCACCGAAGGAGATCCCACCCGGTACCCCGTCGGCGACGCCGTCATCGTCCCCTTCTCCATCACCGCCGCCGTCCCCACCCCGGTCGGAGCCACTGTCCCCTCCCCGGCTCTCTTCCCCTCCACGCTGTCCCCCGTGGCCGGTCCGGCGCTCGATCAAGTGCTTGACGAGCCGTACGAGTTCGGCAGGTTCGAAGGGCTTGGCGAGGAAGGCGTCCACGCCGACATCGAGGCCGGTCTCGACCTCGTACTGCGTGCACGCGCTGACGATGGCGAGAGGGAGATGGTGCGTACGGGGATCGGCGCGGAGCCGGGCGGCGGTGCGCAAGCCGTCCAGCCGGGGCATGACCACATCGAGCGTCACGACATCGGGCCGCACCTGATGCACCACATCCAGACACTCGGCACCATCGGCCGCGGTCACGACCTCGAGCCCTTCCAGCTCGAGGTTGACCCTGATCAGCTGCCGGATGACCTTGTTGTCGTCCACAACAAGCACCCGGCCCGACGCGCCTGACACAACTCGAGAGTAGGTCCGGACCGGCCACCGCGTCCGGGTTTTCCCCACTTCCACCCCGTACAGGGGACCCACCGTCGCCCCTCCGGGGAAACGGGTTCCTGATCACCCCGCCGGACCTGCTAGTGTTCTATCCGTCGCCGCGAGCGAGCAGCACCGCAGCCGACACGCCCCCGTAGCTCAGGGGATAGAGCAACGGCCTCCGGAGCCGTGTGCGCAGGTTCGAATCCTGCCGGGGGCACTCGCCGAGGATCAGCAGAGATCAAGCGCTGACCAGGGCGGATGCCGACAGAAGAGGGCGGGAGTCAGTCTCACTGACTCCCGCCCTCTCTCGTTGTCTCTCGCTCTTCGCGCACCATCTGCGATACACGCGACACGCCTCCGCCACACTCGCCGACCGCACGGCGCGGCATGAGTCAAGACCAACCTTCTGGTTCGGAGTCGGAACAGCCAGCCCCCTACCGCGCTGAATGTACGCAAGCAGTGTGCTGGCGAGCGCCGGTCGGACTAAAGTGCCGCCATGTGGCGTGAGTTGAGGGGCGGAGACCACTTCGGCGTCAAGCCAACCCGCGCCAAGATCAAAGAACTGATTGACGAGGTCGCGTCACGCTTTGAGGAGACGGTGGAGGTCGAATACTCGGCGCTCGGCCGAACCTACTTCGTGCAGGCCCCGAGCCTGGATGACCTGGTCAGCGAACTCGACCCATCCATCCACAACATCTACAACCTGCATGTCACCATCAAATCTGCCGCTACCGAGCAAACCCATGCCCACCTGACTTTCGGCGAAAAACCCAGTCGCTTGAAGATGCGCTTAGGGATTTTCCCGTACACGACCAAAGGCGTGGTCTTCTGGTCTGTCAGCCACCCTGACAGTGGGATCGCCGACAAGATCGCGCGAGAGATTCGACGCCATCTGAGTGAGATGACGAAAGCAGGATGGCGCTACAAGAGCGGCATCTCAAAATGGAGAGCCCTGGCGCAAGTTGCTTACCTTGCTTTTCTTTTTTCAATATGGGCCGACCCCCCATACGAGTCATGGCTCAACGCCTTTCGCGCCGCGACGTTACTGGCGGCTTGGACCGACCTTCTTTTGACCTACGACGAGATCAGAATTGAGATCATCCGCTCAACGATCCTTACCCGTTGGCAGTCATGGAGTCCCAGTAGCGCGACGGTAGCCAGAAGCACCGTGCTTGCATCGGTGCTTGCTGTCCCCGCACTGATCTTGGCTCTTGTACAGCTCTTTCAGCGGTGAGCCAGTCCGCAAGGCACAGTTCCTTTTAGGCGGCACCAGCCGCGATGAGGACGATGCGATGAACGAGGGGTGGGCGGCCCTAGCCGCCGGAGGCTTGGGTCTGGTCGGCGCTTTGGCTGCCGCTGTCGCTGCCATGTGGGGTGCTCGGACAGGGGCAACAAAGGCACTCGAAGCTACTTACGCTCAGGTGACAGGCCAAGAACTTGCCGAGCATCGCCATTGGGCCCGCGAGCAACGCATGCTGACCTTAATGGAGACGGTTGATCAACTGACGGCTATGGATGCCGCTCTGAGCTTGGCTTGGGTAAAGCTCATCATGGGAGAGGTGCCCGCCCCAGAACGATACGAGGAGTTCGACGTATCTCATAGGACGCTTATGCGCTATGTCTTCCGCTTGGGTGTCTGGGGACCAAATGAAGGACGGAACGTAGCTCAGGAGATTCATCGCTTGGCGACTCGCATCGCTGAAGCTTGGATTCTCTGGGAGGCCGCTCTGGAGTCCGGGAATCCAACAGACGGACTCCAGGAGGACTTTCGGGTCCGCAGGGCGGCACTTAACGCACCATCGGCCGAATTTCTTAACCTAGCCGGACGCGCCCTCAGAGAGCCTGCGCAAGCTCCCTAGGGCGGTGCCGAGTCTCAGTTGATGGTTGACGGGTTGGCGTCGGGTGATGCTTGACGTCTGCCCTAGACGATCTTCCGGCGGTTGTGTTCGCCGGACTTGCGGACCACCACCTCCTTCCTGGTGACACGGGGGACGGTGGTGATCAGCTCCTGGCCGTGGAAGACCCGGATCACGTCCTCGCTGAGGTGGGCGGTGACGACCTGGTGGGCATAGCCGCGACCGAGCTGGACGCGTTGTCCGGCGACCATGAAGCCGCCGACACTGCTGACCGTCCGCTCGGCGATCTGCTCGGCGGCCGGTGGCAGCTGGGGAGGTGGCCCGGCCGGGCGGCCCCCTTGCAGACGCCCGCAGGCCGAGGGCGGCAGAGGGCTGGGCAGGGTGGCCTGCAGAACACGCTGCTCGTTGAGGACCTGCAGCACTT
>NZ_JBVIIT010000034.1:0-96097 GCF_055569615.1 Streptomyces sp. NPDC031379
CCCCCCCCCCCCCCCCCCACCCCCCCCCCCCCCCCCCCCCCCCCCCCCCCCCCCCCCCCCCCCCCCCCCCCCCCCCCCCCCCCCCCCCCCCCCCCGGGCCCGGTACCCGGGCCCGGAGCGGCCACGAGAACCAGTCCAGCGCGGCACCGAGAACCACGAGGGCGTCGCACACCGGCGACCGCATCACCTCGTCGCGGGTCAGTGCTCGCGCGGAGCGGGAACCACGCGCTCCACCTCGGGGTGGACGGTGAGCAGCTGACGCATGGCCGTCTCCGCCGCCGCGCCGTCCCCGGTACCGAGGGCGTCGACGATCCGCGCGTGCTGCGCAAGGGACGCCTCGTTCGGCCGGTCACATCCGGTGACCGGACCGCCCGACACCTGGAGGGCCGCCGAGACGATCCCGGAGAGGTGCTCCAGCATGCGGTTGCCGGCGATCTGGATGAGCAGGGCGTGGAACTCGTTGTCGGCCCGCGAATAGGTCAGGGCGTCGCCCTGCGCCATGGCGTGGCTCATGATCTCGACCATGTCGCACAGGCGCTGCTGCACCTCCTCGCGCCCGTGCCCGGCGGCGAGGCGGGCGGCGAGCGGCTCGATCGTCCAGCGCAGCTCGCTCAGCTCACGGCGCTGGTCGTCGCGCTGGGGCCCGAAGGCCCGCCACTCGATGATGTCCGGGTCGAGGAGGTTCCAGTCGCTGACGGGACGTACGCGCGTGCCGACGTTCGGGCGGGCGCTGACCAGGCCCTTGGCCTCGAGGACGCGGAGCGACTCGCGGACGACGGTGCGGGAGACCTCGAAGCGCTGGCCGATCTCCTCGGGCACCAGCGGGCGGTCCGCGCCCAGGTCGCCGGAGACGATCATCTGTCCCAGCTGTTGAACGAGTTGGCCGTGCAGCCCGCGTCCGCGGCTGCCGGCGGCACGTCGGCCGACACGGCCCAGCTCCGGGTCCGCGCCCTCCCAGGAGGGCGCTCCGACGCGGTCGGCCACGGGGGCCTCGGCGTAGGGATAGCGGTCGAGATCGCCCGGGCCGGTCAGACCAGAGTCTGAGTTGCGGGCGGCGGTCATCATGGTGTGCGCAAGGGTACTCACGGATCCTTTGTCGGCGTCGTCTCCAACTCCCTTGAGGGCTTTGGTGAAAAGCACACGAAAGGGTGATCGCTCACCCCGTCGCAATTGACGCCTTATCGGAAAGAAATGGCCTTTCTGCGGGGAGTTGTGCGCACAGCGGGACCGGAAGTGCTCGGACAGGTGTCATCGGGCCCTGGCGCGCAGAGTCGTGAACAGATACGCGCAGAGCAGTCCCGCCAGGGACAACACCATTGCCCCGCCTACGGGTTGACCGAGAACCCGCACCGTCGCGAGCAGATATCGCTCCCCTCCGAAGGGCCATTGCAGCAGGAACACCTCCCGCAACCGCACCGGCAAGTCGGCCGCCATCCGCATACCGGAATCCTGCAGCGCCTCCTGCACGAGCGGTACGACGACGACGGGTACGGCGAGGACGGCGGCCAGGCCGGCCGTGGTGGACCGGAACACCCCGGCCGCCAGCACACCGGCCCAGGCGCAGCCGACGACGAGCCCGAACCAACTCGCGGTCAGTGGGAGCCAGTCCGCGGGAACTTGTGTCAGCTCCCGTCCGTAGACGAGGTAGAGCACTTCGGCGTCGCAGCCCATGGTGAGGAAGGCCAGCATCAGCGCGGTGGCTCCGGAGACGATCAATTTCGCGGTCAGCAGCCCCAGCCGGCGGGGCACGGTGCCGCGGTCCGCCGCCAGGGCGGGGTGGCGGAACTCGTCCCCGAAGGCCAGCGCTCCGAGCAGCCCCGCCGCGAACGCCGCGGGCGGCAGCGGCAGCTCCCTCGGCCACGCCGCGAACAGCCGCGCCTGCGGGGTATGGCCGATCCGGGCCAGCACCACGGTCGTGAGCGCGGACACGACCAGCACGGCTCCGCAGGTCAGAAATCCGGTGCCGACTCCGGTGGCGCGCCGGATCTCGTAACGGAGTGGGCGGAGGGGGGTGGGGGCGGGGCGGACGGAGATGGGGGGTGGGAGGGGGGAGAGGGCATCGACCGTGCGTACCCCGTCGGGACGTACGGCTCGGCTGGGCTGCGGCTTGCCGGCGCCGGGGTTCCGGGCGCCGGGCAGGAGGGTGCGGGTGGTGGTGATGCCCGCCGAGGCGCTGCTCGTGCCGCCGGCCTGAGAAGCCGAGGGCGCCGAGATCCGGGCCTGGCCGGTTTTCGACGCCGCCGTCTCGGCGGACCGGCTGCCGTCGGCTGCTGCCACCTTGGCCGAAGCTCCCCCACCACGGACTCCAACGGCATCGTGAGCTGCTTTTTCTCCGGTTCCGGACAGCGCCGCGGCCGAAGAGACACCGTGCGCCGGGGCGGCGGTCTCCGTGTGCTCCGGCGCGGACGCGTGGCCGGGGTCTTCCCCGAGCGATGACCGCTCGCCGTGGCCGGTCCGCGTGCGTTCCGTCGCCGAGGACCCGGATACGGTCCGCCCTTCGTGGGCCGAGGTGGTCCACGCTTCGGCGCAGAGGCCGGACACGACGCGCTCCGGCGCCGCGAGGCCCTCTGCGCCGCGCCCAGGCTGCTTCGACGTCGAGACGCCCGGCACCGCGGTGTCCTGCTCCCTCGGCGCGCCGCCCGGCGACGGCGTCCCCGGCTCCGGCTCCGGCCGTGACTCGTCGATCGCCGAGGGGGCCGGCTCCGTCGCCGCTGAGCCACCCTCGGTGCTGCCCGGCTCCGTCACCGACGAGCCGTAGTCCGCGTTGCGGGGTTCCGTCTCCGACAGGCCTAGCCGTGCGCCCTCCTGGTCCGCCGTGGGCAAGGCGGACTGCGCGCGTTCCCGCTCCGCCGACGGCGCGTCCGCGGCTACGCGACTCTGCTTCGCGGGCGAGAGGCCCGGCGCGGCACGGGCCGACTCCGACGCCGAAGAGCCGGACGCGGCTTGCCCGTGGCCCACCGGCGACTCGTCCGCCGCGACCTGTTCCCGCTCCTCCTCAGAGAGTGCGGGGGCCGCGGTGTCCCGCTCCATCGGGCAGGCGTCCGAGGCGGTGCGCTCCCGGGGGGCCGCAGGTGCGTCCGGTACGGCCGACTGGCGCTGAGCGGGCCGGGTGCCCTCGGCTTCCGTCTCGCCGCCGGGCCCGGCACCGGGCCCCATGTCCCCCATCTCGTCGGCAAGTTGATGGACGAGGATGCCGTGGCGAAACGCTGTCTCCCCGACGTCGGCGGTCGTGCTGCCGTACACCGAGAGGCGGTTACCGCCCTCCCGTACGACCTCGACGGACCGGCGGGCGGTGCGGGCCTCCTTGGTGAGCAGGGTCGCGAGGCGTGCCGCGTGGGGGCTGCGGACGGCCACGCGCGGGCGCAGCCGGGTACGGGCGAACTCCTTGGCCTCCTGGTCGGCGACGAGCCTGCCGCCCTCGAGGGTGATGACCCGGTCGGTCGTGCGCGCGGCTTCCTTCGTGTCGGCCGTGCTGAAGAGCACGGTGCCGCCGTGGTGGGCGTGGGCGCGCAGCATGCTGTGCAGCCACTGCGCCTCCCGGGTGGAGAGGCCGTCGGTGGGTTCGTCCAGGACGAGCGTGTGCGGGTCGGGCAGGAGAGCACAGGCCAGGCCCAGTCTGCGGTCCATGCCGCGCGAGAGCGTGCCGAGGCGCTCCTCGCGGAGGCTGACGAGGCCGACCACTTCGAGGACCTCGTCGGCGCGCCGGGCGGGGACTCCCGACGACGCGCACAGCATCCGCAGATGGCCGCGGACCGAGCGCGCCGGATGCCCCGGCACATCACCGAGGAGCACGCCGACTTCCCGCGCGGGATGCGGGATCTGGTGGAGGGGCCGCCCTCGGAAGTATGTGATGCCGCGGCCCGGCTGCAGCTCGAGCATCAGTCTGATCGCCGTCGTCTTGCCCGCCCCGGCGCCGCCTAGGAGCGCGGTGACCTGCCCGGCGCGCGCCTCGAAGGAGACGTCGTCGACGGCGGGCAGGTGCGCCTTGCGGGGGTTGCTGGTCAATCCGACGGCCTGGATCACCTGCAGCAAGATAGCGCGCTATGTCCGAATTTTTGGTGTATAGCGCGTCCTGTCGGCGAGTGCCACACGGACCACCCCCTCCGTGTCCGCCGTTCGACGGAGCGGGAACTCGTTCACATCGTCGGCTCGTGTGCCGTCCCGGCGGCCGTCCGTGCCGCGCCTCAGACCTCGGGGCGGAGCATCGGAGGGTTGAGCAGGGTGGCGCCGCCCGCCCGGAAGAGCTGGGCCGGCCGGCCGCCCTGGCGGGTGGTCGTGCCTCCGGTGGGGACGAGGAATCCGGGGGTTCCGGTGACCTTGCGGTGGAAGTTGCGCGGGTCGAGGGCCACACCCCACACCGCCTCGTACACCCGGCGCAGCTCTCCCACCGTGAACTCGGGCGGACAGAACGCCGTGGCAAGCGACGAGTACTCGATCTTGGACCGAGCCCTCTCCACTCCGTCGGCGAGGATCTGGGCATGATCGAACGCGAGAGGCGCGAGGGGCTCGCCGTCGCGTCCGTAGCCGCCCTGCTGGAGGAGTTCCTCCACCGGTGCCCAGCGCGCATTGCTGGCGTCGCCTCCCGCCCGTGGTGCGGGCAGGTCGGGGGCGAGCGCCAAGTGCGCGACGCTGACCACCCGCATGCGCGGATCCCGCTTGGGGTCGCCGTAGGTGGCCAGCTGCTCGAGGTGGGCACCGTTGTCCTGGGCCGGGGCCGAGGGGTCGTGTGCGCGCAGCCCGGTCTCCTCGGCCAGCTCACGCGCCGCCGCCTGAGTCAGGTCCTCGTCTTCCCGTACGAAGCCGCCTGGCAATGCCCAGCGCCCCTGGAAAGGGGGCTCGCCGCGGCGGACCGCCAGCGCGCACAGGGCATGGCGGCGCACGGTCAGCACGACCAGGTCCACAGTGACGGCGAAAGGCGGAAAGGCTGACGGGTCGTAGGGCATGCGGCGATCATAGTCGTCTGCCTGACGATAAACACTCCCTTCGTCGGCCGCACAGATTCGTGGTTCCGCTTCGTTCCGGTATGAGGCACGGGGCCGTCTCCTGTGCGTCGTGACGGCCGCGTCGTACGAGGTCACACTCCCTGTTGCCGGGGGTCACACGCCCAGTTGCAGACCGTCCGCGGCCTCCTCGACCATGGCGAGTCCCAGTCGGCTGATGCGTACGGCGAAGGGTGCACCGGCGACGCGCAGCCCTGTCAGGCCGAGTTCGCCGAGCGGGGCGCTGCGCACCGGACGCAGGGTGACCGTGCCTGCGGGGGCGTCGGGGCGGATGCCGGCGAGAGCGGTGAGCATCAGGATCACGGAGGCCGCGGCGGTCGCCGCAGGGCGGCAGGCCGCCGGGTGCGGGAGAGGTGCGCTGCCGACGGAGCGCTGTTCGCCGGCGAACATCTCGGGCAGCCGGTGACCGAAGTGCCCCGCTGCTTCCAGCAGCCCTCTCAGCAAACCCTCGGCCTCCTTCTCGCAGCCGGCGGCGGCCAGTCCGGCGACGGCGAGCGCGCTCTCGTGGACCCGCACCGCTCCGGTCCGGTGCCCGAAGGGGTTGTGTCCCGCCTCCGTGGTGCCAAGGCCGCGCAGCCCCCAGCCCGCGTCCAGGGCGGGGCCGCCGAGCAGCCTTGCGAGGTACTCGGTCCGCCTCTGGTCCAGCAGGCCCGGAGCGAGCCGGCCGGAGCCGAGCAGCCCGGTGTCCAGCAGGTGGACCGCGGTGGAGCCCAGATGCGGCACGGGGCGGCCGTCCGGCGCCAGGGCCGCTGCGGGACGGCCGCCGCCGCGGTCCTCGATCCAGAAGTCGGTCCGGAAGGCGGACCGCAGGGTCTCCGCCCACTGCCGTAACTCCGTGGCGCCCGGTCTTGCGCAGGCGTCGAGGAGGTCGGCACCGAGCAGCGCCGCGCGATGCGCGTGGGCCTGCGTCTCGCAGCGGGCGGGCCCTGCGGGCTGCGGGTCGGAGAGGTAGGTTCCGTCGCTGACGGTGGCACGCAGCCAGGTCAGGCAGCGTTCGGCCGCGGGCAGCAGTTCCTGCGTCTCCTGCTCGGGAAGTCCCCAACGGCGGGCCTCGGCGAGCAGGACGGGGAAGAGCAGTGTGGCCTCGGTTCCCGTGCAGCCCGGTGGGAGGAGCGGACCGGCGTCGCGTCGCGGCCCCGGGATCATGCCGGCCTTGGGGCCTGGGCCCGGGAGCTGGGTCCGGGCCAGGGTGCGCAAGGTGCCGGCGGCGAGGCGGGTGCCCAGGGGCAGGGTCATGCGGGCGGCGGCGAGGGCCTCGCCGGGTGCCATTCCGCAGCGCCACGGCGCCCCGGCCGCGAGGTAGGTGTCGCAGGGGTGCGCGGGGTCGCGCAGGAGCAACGCCTGGAGGTCGGCGACGGCCGCGTGCAGCAGGGGAGCCACCCGGGGATCGTCGCCGGCCGCGCGGGCACGCGCGAATGGGCTGGTCGCGGCATGTCCCGCGGTCCGCAGCGGACCCGCTCCGTCGGGTCGCACCCTCAGTTCCAGCACCGCCGTCCCGCTCGGTGGCAGGTCCAGTTCCCAGCGCAGCAGTCCGGCGGACGCCAGGGCGTCCGAGGGTGGCGGGTCGGCGGTGACGCAGGCGGCGGCGCCGTCCGTGGCCCAGCGCAGGCCCGAGTCGTGGACGGTGGCCCGGAGTTCGGGGCCCGCCCTGCCGGAGGCGATGGTGCCGAGTTCCGCGAGGTCGGTGCCGAGGGCGACCTCGACGGGCAGGCGCAGGTGCCGTAGGCCGGCGTTGCGCAGGGTGATCCGTTCGGTTCCGTCGGCGTGGCGCGTCCGCTCGACGACCACCTCCGGATCAGGTCCCGGCGCCTGGGAATCGCGCAGCGTCCCCACGAAGCGGGCGCTGTCGGCTCCGGTCATCCTGGCCTGCACCGCCAGCGGTTCGCGGCCGGCCACGCGGACCTGGCACCGCGAGAGCAGGCGCCTGCCGCCTCGATAGAAGCCGTCCAGTCCGCGGCCGGACAACTGTCCCACTTCGCCGGAGATGGCGAGGCCGGGCAGGGCGACACAGATCAGGGCGGTGTGCGTGGGCGGCAGCTCGGACGCCGTGCGGGCGCTTGGAACGGTGCGTGCCGGAGGGGTCGCTGCTGGTCGACGCGATCCGCCGGGGGCCCGGAGCGGGGGATTGCCCTGGGTGGCCGGGGGCTTGGAGTGTCGGCCCGGAGGAGGCGAGGGAGGAACGCCGGTGGTCTTAGGTGCGGAAGGGCCGGCAGCGTTGGTCGGAAGCGGCTCGCGCCGGTCCCAGGGCGGACGTCGGTCGTCGGCGGCGTGCGGAGTCGGCTGCTGGTGCATGGGGTCGCTTCTTCTGCGCTCGGTGCGCCTCGGACGTGCTGGGCGGCCGTGGGAGCACCCCGGCGGACAAGGGTCGTGCGGCGGCAGGGCCCGTCCAGGCGTTCCGCCACTCAGGTGAACGGAAGGGGACTCGTCTGGGTCACGGCTCGCTTCCGGGAAGCCGACCGAATGGCCGCGTGGCGGTTCGGCGGCGATCTCCCCCCACACGCTCCCGAGCCGCTGACACCGACGGACCTGGGACGGCCCCACCTGTGCTTCCGGCCCGCTCCCCCTCGCCCGGCGACGAGTCCCTGCCGGCTCACCGCCTCTCCTCCCGGCGGGAACATGCCCGTCCAGGTGGCGGCTCGTGCTCGCCCCTGCGGTGGTCATCCGTCCCCCTCTTGCTCCCGGTGACCGTTGCCCATCGGGGCCCCGCTGGTCGTGTCGTCGGGCTCGTCCGCCGCACGTGTGCGTGTGCCGCTCGAGTCCCGGGCGCCGGGCCGCGAGGCTTCGGCGGCCGACGGCCGGAGACGGGAGCGGGTGGGCCGCCGCCGGCCGTCGGCCGGCCGAGTGGCGCGAAGAGCGTCACCGCCGTCCGCGGACCGTGCTCGGCGCCGCCGACGGGGACGTGTCCTCGAGCTTGGTCCGGCACCCAGGTCGTCCGTCGTCGACGCATCGGGTCCGGGCGTCACGCACGACGCTCCGGCCGTGTCGGGCAGAGCCGGCTCCGTCGCCGGACCCGCGTCCTCCGTGGCCGCCGCCGGCGCCCGCCCGGAGCGTTCGGTACGCAGGCAACGGCGGATCGACTCCGGGTCGAGGCCCTCGTTGCAGGCCTGATGCAGCAGGCGAGCGAAGAGGTAGTCAGGGTCCGCGCCGAGCGCCATGGCCAGTGCCTCACGGGCCTCCAGTTCGTCGCCCGTCGACCAGGCCACCCAGCCGGCCAGGGTCAGCGGGGCGGCGGCGTGCTCACCGTAGGGGCCGACGCAGCGGCGGGCCAGGGCGCGCCAGAGCCGTAGGGCCGGGCCCGCCTCCTCTCCCTCCATCCATGCGGCCGCACGGTCCCGGGTCGTGCGGTCCTGCAGTCCGAGAACGAGTGTCGCCGCCTCGTCGTGGCCGAGCAGGTCGTCGTCGCGCAGGTCGGCCGGATGCGTGCCGGACACCGGCGCCGCGGCGGCGAAACGACGGATGACCCGCTCGGCGAGGGCGAGAGTCTCTTCTGCGACGTCCGCGCGAGTCGCCTCGTCCAGGATCCGGGGCACCAGAGCCATACCGGCCGTGTCCAGGGCGATCTCCTGCTCCAGAGCCGCGGTCGTCTCCCAGGGTTGCAGCCTGGCCCGCAGCTCCCTGAGCGTGCCGCGGACCTGGATGCCGGCGTAGGTGGCCGCCGCGGCCAGCACGGAGGTGCCGGGAAGGCCCATCGGCGAGCCGTCCTCGGGGCAGCAGCTCTCGGTCGGGCAGCAGTAGCTCCAATAACGTCCGTCCGAGATGCACAGGGCCTCGATGACCGGCACGTCGAGGTTGCCGCACGCGACGCGCAGCACATGGGCGAGCTTCTCGAGTCGGCGCTTGACGTCGCGGCCCGACTCGCCGCGGGACGGTTCCTGGCAGACGTAGGCCACCATCTGTTCCGGCCGGGCGCCGCGCCGTTCGCTGCCGGTCACCAGTCCGTGGGCCAGCTGTCGTGCTGCCGCCTCCCAGTCCTCCTCGGTCGCGGGAATGCCGAGCCTGGCCCGGCCTCCGAACCTGCCCTTGCCTTCGCGGTCGTGGAGGGCGACCAGCACCATGCTGTCCTCCGGTCGGTAGCCGAGCAGGTAGGGCAGGGCGTCGGCCAGCTCGGCGGGGGTGCGCAGGGTGACCTGGGTGTCGTGTGCGGTCGGTGTCGTCGACGGCTCCCGTCCCGAGATGTCACTGTTTTCGGAGGGTCCGGTCGTTTCGCTGTGATTCGCCATGCGCAGACGATCTCGCGGATCTCAGGACTCCGCTTGAGCCTGTGGATAAGTCGAATCAGGGACACGACAAGGCCGGTGCGGTTGTCCACAGCCGTGGCCCGCGGACACCCGCTTGTCGGTCCCGTCCTGTTGTATGGACCGCATGGAGCACACGAGCAACGCGGACCTCCGGGCACAGGCGGACGCCGTCCTCGCCCGGCTCGTCGGGGATGCCACGGGCGCGGCACGGCTGCGCGAGGACCAGTGGCGGGCGATCGAGGCGCTGGTCGCCGACCGGCGCCGGGCCCTGGTCGTGCAGCGCACGGGATGGGGCAAGTCCGCGGTGTACTTCGTGGCGACGTCGCTGCTGCGGGCCAGAGGCAGCGGGCCCACGGTGATCGTCTCGCCGCTGCTCGCGCTCATGCGCAACCAGGTGGAGGCCGCGGCCCGGGCCGGTATCCACGCCCGGACCATCAACTCCGCGAACACCGAGGAGTGGGAAGCCGTCCAGGGCGAGATCGCGGCCGGCGAGGTGGACGTCCTGCTGGTCAGCCCGGAGCGCCTGAACAACCCCGACTTCCGCGATCAGGTCCTGCCCAAGCTGTCCGCGGCGACCGGTCTGCTGGTCGTGGACGAGGCCCACTGCATCTCCGACTGGGGACACGACTTCCGTCCGGACTACCGCCGGCTGCGCACCATGCTCGGCGACCTCCCGCCGGACGTCCCCGTGCTGGCCACCACCGCCACGGCCAACGCGCGGGTCACCGCCGACGTCGCCGAGCAACTGGGCACCGGCGGCACGTCGGACGCCCTGGTGCTGCGCGGACCGCTGGACCGGGAGAGCCTGAGCCTCGGCGTGCTGCGTCTGCCGGACGCCGCGCACCGGATGGCCTGGCTCGCCGACCATCTGGACGACCTGCCGGGATCCGGCATCATCTACACGCTCACCGTCGCCGCCGCCGAGGAGGTCACCGCCTTCCTGCGGCAGCGCGGGCACGTCGTCGCCTCCTACACGGGCAAGACGGAGAACGCCGAACGGCAACAGGCCGAGGAGGATCTGCTCGCCAACCGGGTGAAGGCCCTGGTCGCCACCTCCGCGCTCGGTATGGGTTTCGACAAGCCCGATCTGGGTTTCGTCGTGCACCTCGGCTCTCCCTCCTCCCCCATCGCCTACTACCAGCAGGTGGGCCGGGCCGGGCGTGGCGTCGAACACGCCGAGGTACTGCTGCTGCCGGGCAAGGAGGACGAGGCGATCTGGGAGTACTTCGCCTCGCTGGCCTTCCCCTCCGAGGAACTGGTCCGGCGCACCCTGGACGTCCTGGCCCGGGCGGACAGGTCCATGTCGCTGCCCGCGCTGGAGCCCCTTGTCGAGCTGCGTCGCTCGCGGCTGGAAACCATGCTGAAGGTTCTCGACGTGGACGGAGCGGTACGGCGGGTCAAAGGCGGCTGGATCGCGACCGGGCAGCCGTGGTCGTACGACGCCGAGCGCTACGACTGGGTCGCCCGGCAGCGCGCGGCCGAGCAGCAGGCAATGCGCGCGTATGCGTCCACCACCGAGTGCCGCATGGAATTCCTGCAGCGCCAGCTGGACGACGAGGGCGCCAAACCGTGTGGCCGTTGCGACAACTGTGCGGGACCCCGCTTCACCGCGGACATGTCCACGGCGGCACTGGACGCCGCACGGAGCGACCTGGGCCGTGCGGGAGTCGAGGTGGAGCCCCGCCGCATGTGGCCGACCGGCCTGCCGGCCGTCGGCATCGATCTCAAGGGCCGCATCCCAGCCGGTGAACAGGCGTCGCAGGGACGGGCTCTGGGGCGACTGTCGGACATCGGCTGGGGCAATCGGCTGCGCCCCCTGTTCGCACCCCGGACACCGGACGCTCCCGTCCCGGACGATGTGGCGCGAGCCGCCGTCGGCGTGCTGGCCGACTGGGCCAGGGGCCCCGGCGGCTGGGCCTCCGGAGCGTCCGACGCCCAGGCCCGGCCGGTGGGTGTGGTCACCATCGCCTCGCGCACCCGGCCCCGGTTGATCGAGTCCCTGGGCGCCCGGATCGCCGAGATCGGCCGGCTGCCCCTGCTCGGCTCCGTGGAGTACGCCGAGGAGGTGCCCCGGATGTCGCGCAGTAACAGTGCGCAGCGACTGAAGGCCCTCGACGGTGCGTTGACGGTGCCGCCCGCCCTCGCGTCGGCGCTCGCGGAGGCCCCCGGGCCCGTCCTGCTGGTCGACGACTTCACGGAGACGGGCTGGACCCTCGCGGTCGCGGCACGCCTGCTCATGAGGTCAGGCGCGCGGGGGGTGTTGCCGCTGGTCCTCGCCGTCCAGGGATGACTCCCGGGACCGCCGACGGTAACCGAACGTGACCTGACCCGGTGCCCCAGGCGTCATCGGGCCGCCCGGTGGGTAGGGATATAAACCCCGCACCAGCAGATAACCGGCGGTGGCGCCAATTGCTCGTTGCCGCAACCTAGTTCGGCAGGAAGAATTGAGATCCGCTCCCCGCACGGCTCGCCCCTGAACCGGTTGGGCTTCGCTGTGGTGCGCGCTCCCCCGAATTCCGACCTCGCCCGCAGTATGGGCGCGTAGCCGAAGGGAGGAACGTGACCTTCGGATTCGCCTCGTCCTCGGCGGCCTCGTTGTCGACGTCCGCGTCCGCCGCCTCCGCCAGTCGCCTGCTCGAGCCGGCGGAGTGGGCTGCCGCCGGAATCCCCCTGCTGGGCAACCCCCGTGAGGTCGTCAGCGGGCTGCACGCCCGCCACCACCCGCGGCCGTCCATGGCGATCGTGGCCGTCCTCGATCCGGACGAGCGGCTGCGTGCCAGTGCCTCGTTCATCCGCCGTCCCGCCCCTGCCGACGGCTGGATGTTCCGCAATGCGCTGCTGGACCAGCTACGCCGGGTCATTCCGCACGATTTGCGGCGCCGAACCCCGGTGCGCACGGCCGTACTGCTCTACTGCCGTGAGGGCGATGGTCGATGGACGGAGGAGGACGGGGCGTGGATGTGGGGGCTGCGCGACGCCTGCACGCTGCACGGCCTGCGGTGCGGCGCGTACATCACGCTGACGAACGAGGGCTGGCAGGTGCTCGGCGAGGGACGCGGCGGACGACGGCCCGACGCTCACTCCGCGCCGGAGTCCTTCGCCATGTCGCAGGTCCCGCCACTCACCCCCCGCACCGGCGGCCCGGTCTCCGAGGTTCTGCGCCGCGCGGCGGCTCGCTGAAGAACGCCGTACCCGCACAGGACAGCCGCACGGCCTTCAGAGCCGCCCACCGCCCCGCACCGAAGGGGGAGTCGTCGCCGGCCGCCACACCACGAGGCATGCCTGATCAGGGCACCGAGCAGCACAGGACCGGCTCCTCGAGTACCCCGCGGTCGTACGAGACCCACCCTCGGGTGCCCTGCGTACAGCCGGCCGGGGGCGGCTCGGGGCCGGCCCCGGCGGGCGCTGATGCGACGACCTGGCGCCGGTTCTGCGGCCCCTACGACCTGGGCCGGCTCTCGGAGACCACCGCGCCCCGCCGGGCGACCGGACCGCCCGAGAGTTGCCCGACGAGCCGGGCAGCCGTCGGCCGCCCGAGCACACCAAGACGTCCGGGCACGCCGAAAGCCGCACCTTGCGGATCCCGTCGGCGCGGCTCCTACGTCACCCCGGTACCCCGAGGTGCCGTACGCGGCTCAGACGCCGGTGCCCAGCACCGAGTTGATCTGCTGCGGGTCGCCGCAGACGATCAGCAGCGCACCGGCCCGGGAATGGGCCAGCGGGAGGGCGTCGGCAGCGGCGGAGGCGGGGCCTCCGTTGACGGCCACGACGACCACGGGGCGGGACGCGGCACGCGCGGCGACGGTGGCGTCCGCGTAGAAGACGTCGTCACCGGCGTCGTGCTGCGCCCAGTAGGAGTCTTCTCCGAAGGACAGCTCATGCTCGGCCCACGGGTGCTGGGCACCAGTGGTGAACACGAGCACCTCGCCGGGGGCGCGGCCCGAGTCCAGGAGCAGGTCCAACGCCTCTTCCGCGGCGTCGAGCGCACCCTCGGCCGAGGCCGGGATCAGTTGGATCTGGGGACCCGCCGTCGGTGCGGCGGGAGCGGCCGGGCCGGACGGGCCTGGCTTGGCCGGAGTCACGTCACGCGGCGCGCGCTGCACCGGCGGCGTCGGCCGCGGGGGGCCGGGACGACCGGGGCGGGACGGAGCCGCGGGGCGGGGGCCGGGTACGGGGCGGGGGGTCGGCGCGGTGCGGCCGCTGGCCGGAGTGGCGCGGGGACCCTGGGCACTCTCGTGAATCTGAGGCTCCTCGGGAATGAGAGGCATGAGCTGATATTTATCAAACGTTGGTGCGGCGCGGATGACCGGGGGGCACATCAGTGCGAGCGGAACCGTCAGAAATCGAAGCCGAGCTGACCCTCGATTTCCGGAACGTTTCCCTCCACCCAGCTGCGGACCTTCTTGAGGTGCCGCCACTGAGGCAACGCATCAAGATACGCCCACGACAACCGGTGATGCGGGGTGGGCCCCCGCACCTCCAGTGCGGCCTTGTGCACGGGGGACGGATACCCGGCGTTGTCCGCAAATCCGAAGTCTGCATGGTCGATACCCAGTTCGGCCATCATTTTGTCGCGCTGAACCTTGGCGATCACCGACGCCGCCGCGACGGCCACGCACGAGCGGTCACCCTTGATCACCGTGCGCACCTGCCAGGGGGCACCGAGATAGTTGTGCTTCCCGTCGAGGATGACGGCCTCGGGGCGGACCGGCAGAGCGTCCAGGGCGCGAACTGCGGCGAGCCGCAACGCGGCCGTCATCCCCAGGTCGTCGATCTCCTCGGGGGAAGCATGCCCCAGTGCGTAGGCCGTCACCCATGTCCGCAGGATCTCGGCCAGTTCCGTACGGCGCCTGACCGTCAGCAGCTTGGAGTCGGTGAGGCCCTCGGGCGGTCGGCGCAGACCGGTGATCGCCGCGCAGACGGTGACGGGCCCGGCCCAGGCGCCGCGTCCCACCTCGTCGACCCCGGCAATGACCTTCGCTCCGGTCGTGGCGCGCAGGGAGCGCTCGACGGTGTGAGTAGGCGGTTCGTACGGCATGGCGCACTTAGGGTACGCCGCCGGGATCGTCACGCGACACCCCGGCCTCCCTGCCATCGCCGACGGTGTCGGCCCGGGCGGTCAGCCCCCGCCGGGACGCAGCAGCGGGAGCATCAGCTGGTCGATCATCCCCTCGAGTTCCCCATCGCTCCATTCGCTGGCGCACACCTTTGAGCGGTACATCATCATGGCCGGGATGGCATCGAAAACATAGCCGTTCGCCGCGTCCGGCCGAACCTCGCCTCGCTCTATCCCCCGGGTGATGACGTCGCGAAGCAACCTGACAGTCGGCTCCACCACCCCTCCGACGATCACACCCTGGAAGCGTTCAGCTTGCAGGTGATCGCATTCGTGAATGACTGCGCGCAACGCGACACCGGGGGCCGAGTACAAGATCTGCCGCACCTGCCGGCACAGGGTGAGGAGGTCCTCTCGTACGCTTCCGAGGTCGGGGGCCGTCTCGACCCGAGGAAGTCCGGCCTCCAGCGCGTCCACCACGAGATCCTCCTTGGAGGGCCATCGGCGGTAGACGGCGGCCTTTCCCGTCTGGGCGCCGGCCGCGACACCCTCCATGGTCAGACCCTTCCAGCCGACCTCACCGAGTTGTTCCAGAGCGGCGTTCAGGATCGCGCGTTCCAGCACCGCACCGCGCCGGCGAGGGGGGGCCGTCCGGACGGGGGCGGCCGTCCAGTGCGAGGTAGCCATCTGTGTTTCTCCAGCATGCATGGGAAGCGGGGGTTCCGGGGCAACAGCGCGCCGCGCAGCAGCAACAGGGGGACGCAATGCGGGGCGCGCGATTAAGTGAACGCTTGCGTTCACTGTTAGGGACTCACTACCGTGAACGCGACAGTGAACGCGAGCGTTCACTAACGCTCTTATGGGGGACCCATAGTGACGACCTCTCAGCTGCTCAAAGACCAGAAACCGGGCGTGGCCCGCCGGGACGGGCAGCCCGGCATCGCACTCACCGTCATCGCGGCTTGCCAACTCATGGTGGTACTCGACGCGACGATTGTGAACATCGCGCTCCCGCACATTCAAGACGCTCTCAAGTTCAGCACCACCGACCTCACGTGGGTGGTCAGCGCCTACACGCTCACCTTCGGCGGACTGCTGCTGCTCGGTGCGCGAGCCGGTGACATCCTCGGCCGCCGCCGGGTGTTCATGACCGGAATCCTGCTGTTCACCTTCGCCTCGCTGCTCGGCGGCCTCGCACAGGAACCCTGGCAACTGCTGGCGGCACGCGCCCTGCAGGGCATCGGAGGCGCGATCGCGTCGCCGACCTCGCTCGCACTGATCACCACGACCTTCCCCGAAGGCCCCGAACGCAACCGGGCCTTCGGCGTGTTCGCTGCCGTCTCCGCAGGCGGTGGGGCCATCGGACTGCTCGCGGGCGGCATGCTCACCGACTGGCTCGACTGGCGGTGGGTGCTGTTCGTCAACGTGCCCATCGGCATACTGATCGCGGCGCTCACGCCGCTGTACATCAATGAGTCCCAGCGGCATCCCGGACGCTTCGACATCACGGGTGCGGTGACCTCGACGGCAGGTATGGCCCTGCTGGTCTACGGATTCATCCGTGCCGCGGAGGAGGGCTGGCGGAACGACCTCACCGTCGGCTCGTTCGGAGCGGCCGTGGTGCTGCTGCTGGCCTTCGTCTTCACCGAGCAGCGGGCGAAGGAGCCGATCACCCCGCTCAGGATGTTCACCGACCGCAATCGGTGGGGCACCTACGTGATCATGCTGTGCCTGTCCGCGGCGATGTTCGGCATGTTCTTCTACATAGTGCTGTTCGTGCAGAACGTCCTCGGCTACAGCGCCATCAAGGCCGGCTTGGCCTTCCTCCCGGTGACGGTCGCGATCGCGGTCGGCGCGGGCGTGTCCCAGCGCCTCCTGCCCACGTTCGGCCCCAAGCCGTTCATGGTGGTCGGCTCGGCGCTGGTGGTGATCGGGCTGGTGTGGCAGACCTTCATCCAGCCCGACAGCTCCTACCTCGGCGGAGTCCTCGGACCGATGCTGACGTTCGGTCTCGGCATGGGCCTGAACTTCGTGACGGCCACCGTCACCGCTGTCACCGGTGTCGCGCAGCACGAGGCGGGCGCGGCCTCCGGCTTGCTCAACGCCACGCAGCAGGTGGGCGGTTCGCTCGGGTTGTCCATCCTCACGACCGTCTTCGGCTCGGCGGGGAAGGACGAGGCGGAGAAGCAGTTGCCCAAGTTCCTCGCCGAGGGTTCGCCCGAGCAGAAGGCGCAGTTCGCCAAGACGCACCAGCTGCCCGCGCCCTGGGGGAACGAGGTCCTCGCGCACGGCATCTCCGTCGCCTTCGTGACCGCCGCCGCGATGGCCGCTCTGGCGTTCCTCACCGCCTGGCTGGTGATCAGGGTCCGCAAGAGCGATCTCGACTCCCTCGCCGGCGTAGCGGGCCCGGGCATCGGCTGATCCACCCCGAGCCGCGCGGAGCCGCGGCCGGCCGGACCGCTGCCCGGTTACAGAGGGCACCTGCGGCGCTCCGGCCGGCCGCACCACGACCGCCCGCGACCACAACGAGACCAGAGCTGGGACCAGCATCAGGCCCCACCACCCCAAAGCCATCTCGCACCCCCTCAGACCCGCAGCGCCCGCCTCTGCGCCGGCCCTGGCACCAAAGACCTGCAGCGGATACACGAAGAACGGGCATCGGTCACAGAGAGTTCCCGTCGAGCACGGAGAGTCCACGCACCGGTCGATCGCGGCCGGACAGCCGAAGGTCGAGGAGTCGGACCAGGACAGGCCGAGGAGTCAGGAGACCGGCTCGCGTACGGAACCGCCCTCCGGACACGGAACAGTCCGACCGCGTACGGAACCGTCCTCGCCGTACGAAACAGCCGTCCGGTTACCGATGCGCCCCTCGGCGTACCGCGCCGTCAGAGGCCCGTGGGCACCCATTCCGGCAGGGCCTCGGTCCGCTCGACCCATCCCGTGGGTGGCGTCCCCACCTTCCCGGAGGCGAGCACGCCGCCCACGATGGCGCAGGTCGTGTCGACGTCCCCACCCACCTGGGCGGTCGTCCAGAAGGCCGTCTCGAAGTCGCCGAGGCTCCGCGCGGCGGACCACAGGGCGAAGGGGACGGTGTCGTGGGCCGTCGTACGCCGCCCGCACCCCAGAACGGCCGCGACGGTGGCCGCATCGCCGTAGTCGAGCATGTCACGGGCGCGGCGCAGGCCCTGGCCGACCGCGCTCTTCGGCACCAGGGCGATGACGCCGTCCAATAGCGCTTCGGGGGTGGGCGGCCCGCCCGGCGAACCGGCCAGCGCGGCGGCCGCGGCGACGGCCATGGCACCCACCACGGCCTCCCGGTGCTGATGCGTGGGATAGGCCGAGATCTCGGCCTGATGGGTGGCCTGCTCCGGATCGTCCGCGTACCAGGCGCCCAGAGGAGCGATCCGCATCGCCGCACCGTTGCCCCAGGACCCCTGCCCGCCGAAGAGCCCGGCGGCCAGCTCCCGCCAGTCCTCGCCCTCCCGGACAAGGCGCAGCAGCCGGTTGACCGCGGGGCCGTAACCCCGGTCGAAGTCGTGGTGCTCGGCGAAGGAGCGGGCCAGCGCGTCCTGGTCGACGCGCTGGTGGGCGGCGAGGACGGCGACCACGGAGGAAGCCATCTCGGTGTCGTCCGTCCACTGCCAGGGACCTGCGGGCAGCTCGCGTCGCTTCAGCAGGGGGTAGTTCGCCGGCACGAAGTACTGGGAGCCCAGGGCGTCCCCCACGGCCAGTCCGCGCAGGCTCGACAGGGCGCGCTCCAGGCGCCCGGGAGAAGAGGAGTCAGCGGTCATCGCTCTGCCACTCTATCCGTTGACCCAGTACGGCACAGGCTTACGCCAGCGATCGAAGGGCCGGTCGAGCGTGTACTTGCCGTCCTCCCCCAGGACGAGCATCCGCATCTCGGCGTTCCCGGGATTCGACAGCGACTCGAATTCCGCGACCGTCCAGTGGAACCAGCGCATGCAGAACAGCCGCATCGCAAGACCATGCGTCACCAGCAGGACGTTCGGCGGATGGTCCGGGGCCTCGAAGCTGCGGAAGAGGCTCTCCAGGAAGCCGCCCACCCGGTCGTACACGTCGGCACCGGACTCTCCCTGCGGGAACCGGAAGAAGAAGTGACCGTAGGCGTCGCGGTAGGTCTTCTGCAGGCGCACGTCGTCGCGGTCCTGCCAGTTGCCCCAGTCCTGCTCCCGCAGCCTGGGCTCCTCGCGGACGCGTATGAGGTCGGGGTCGAGATGGAAGGCGTGGAGCGTCTCGAGCGTACGACGGTACGGGGACACGTACACGCTGACGCGCTCCTGGCCGAAGAGTCTCCGGACTCTCTCGCCGGTCTCCTCGGCCTGCCGCCGACCGCGCTCGGTCAGCGCGAGAGCGTGGTCGGGCTCGCGTTCGTACACGGAGTCGTCAATGTTCCCGGTTGACTCGCCGTGCCGGACAAGGACGATGCGCCGTGGTCGTGCCATGCCGAAACCCTAGATCGAACGAGGGGGAGTCGAGCACTCGTACGGGCCTCATACGGCATAGGTCACACGAATCCAGCGTCCCGGGGCCTTGGCGAGCCACCCGTGAGGCGCACAGCAGTGGTGCATTTGGTTTTCAAACCGTGCCTGTGCCGGGCTCAGACCGTCCAGACCGGCTCCAGCTCCACGATGTCTCCCGAGAGCGCAGCGACGTCCGCCTCCGTCTGGGCGCGCAGCGCAAGGCGTTCCACCCGCTCAGTGCGGTATTTGCCGTGTTCGGCGGCCGACCGCCACATCGAGAGGACCAGGAACTCCTGCTCGGGCGCCTCGGCGAACATGCCGCGGATCATGCCCGGCGAACCGGCCATCGCGGGGTTCCAGACCTTCTCCTGCATGAGCGTGAAGTGCTCCACGCGTTCTTCATGCACCTGGCAGAGGGCTACCCGGATCAGGTCGGCGTCGGTGAACCGCGGCTCGAAGCCCGTCTTCACATCGAAGCGGTACTCGAAGAGTTTGATCTGGGTGTCCTTGAACGTGCCGGCCTGGGCGGCCGCCAGGCGGTCGTGGGAGCGGGCCATGAAGGAGTCGTAGAAGGCACGGCTCTCCCAGAAGGCGAAGATGTGCGCCACTCCCTGCCGCTGCCGGCTCCAGCCTCCGCCCTGTCCCCGAAAACCCGGCTCCCCCAGAAGCCCCGCCCATTTCCGCTGCCCCCGCTCGAACCCGCGGCTGTCCACCACGGTGCAGCGAATCCACTTGACCAGCACCGCGCCATCGTAGGCCAGCGGGCGTGGCGTCGGTCACGCTCCGGCGGAGATCGCCCGCGCGTGCGCCCCCACACGCATGGCACGATGGGCAAAAAGGCCCGGCTCCGCGGGAGTTGGGGATGACGGATCTTCAGGGGGGAAGGGAAAACCTGGTGACCGGCTTCAGCAAGGGAATCCGCAAGGTCGAGGTCTCGCTCAAGTGGGATCCCAGTCCGGCGGGTCAGCCGCCCACCGATCTCGACGTCGTCGCAGCGACCTTCTTGTCCACAGACCCGTACGGGGCTCCGGCCTACGTGGTGCATTTCGACAGCCGCTCGCCGGATGGCACGATCTTCCTGAACCGGGACAGCACGGACGGCAAGGGCTTCGGCTGGGACGAGGTCATGATGATCGAGCTGGACCGTCTCGACGGCCGCTACACGCGCGTGGTGGCAGGTGTCGTCATCCAACAGCGACTCGGCTACAGGACGTTCGCCCACGTGCTCAATCCGGCCATGCGCATCCGGGAGGGCTACACCGTGCTCGCCGAGGACGACTTCGGTTCGGTCCTCGGGGCGACGGCCGCGACGATCGCCGAGTTCGTGCGCGACGACTCCGGCGACTGGACCCTCCGTCCCGGTGTGCGCGGGTTCGACGAGGACCCCGCGACGTTCACCCGGATCATGGGCAGGGAGCACCGTTCCTGAACGCCCCGGCCTGCTACGGGTAAGGGGCGCCGGCCATGGCCGGCGCCCCTTACCTCAGGAACCGCGTGTCATCAGCTGCAGCCGCTGGTCGAGCCGCAGCCCTCGCAGATGTAGCAGGAACCGGCTCGCTGCATCTTCGTACCGCAGGAGAAGCACAGCGGGGCGTCGGCCTGGATGCCCAGCTGCATCTCCACCAGCTCGGCACTGGTGTGGGCCTGCTTCGGGGCGGGCTTGGCCACCTCGGCCTCGACCTTCGGCGCGGCGACGGCCTTCAGCTCCTGGGCGCGCGGCGCCGACTGGGCCAGGCCCTCGACGTCGACCTCGTCCTCGGCCGGCTCGTAGGAACCGGTCTCCAGGTGGCGCTGGCGCTCCTCGGCGGAGTGGATGCCGAGCGCGGAGCGCGTCTCGAAGGGCAGGAAGTCCAGCGCCAGGCGACGGAAGATGTAGTCGACGATCGACTGCGCCATCCGCACGTCCGGGTCGTCCGTCATGCCGGCCGGCTCGAAGCGCATGTTGGTGAACTTCGAGACGTACGTCTCCAGCGGAACGCCGTACTGCAGACCCACGGACACGGCGATGGAGAAGGCGTCCATCATGCCCGCGAGGGTCGAGCCCTGCTTCGACATCTTCAGGAAGACCTCGCCGAGACCGTCGTCCGGGTAGGAGTTGGCCGTCATGTAGCCCTCGGCGCCGCCGACCGTGAAGGACGTGGTGATGCCGGGACGACCCTTCGGGAGGCGCTTGCGGACCGGGCGGTACTCGACCACCTTCTCGACCGCGGTACGGATCGTCTCCTCGGCCTTCTCGGTGATCTCAGCCTTCTCGTCCTCCTTCTTCTTGGCGGAGAGAGGCTGGCCGACCTTGCAGTTGTCGCGGTAGATCGCGAGCGCCTTGACGCCGAGCTTCCAGGCCTCGTAGTAGATCTCCTCGACCTCCTCGACGGTCGCCGTCTCCGGCATGTTGACCGTCTTGGAGATGGCACCCGAGATCCAGGGCTGGATCGCGGCCATCATGCGGACGTGGCCCATCGGGGAGATGGCGCGCTCGCCCATGGCGCAGTCGAAGACCTCGTAGTGCTCGTGCTTGAGACCGGGGGCGTCGATCACATTGCCGTGCTCGGCGATGTGGGCGACGATCGCCTCGATCTGCTCCTCCTGGTAGCCCAGGCGGCGCAGGGCCTGCGGGACGGTGCCGTTGACGATCTGCATCGAGCCGCCGCCGACGAGCTTCTTGAACTTCACCAGCGCCAGGTCCGGCTCGACACCGGTGGTGTCGCAGGACATGGCGAGACCGATGGTGCCGGTCGGGGCGAGCACGGACGCCTGGGAGTTACGGAAACCGTTCTTCTCGCCGAGACGCACCACGTCCTGCCAGGCCTCCGTGGCGGCGGCCCACACCGGGCTGTCCAGGTCGTCCATGCGGACGGCCGTGCCGTTGGCGTCGGCGTGCTGCTTCATGACGCGGTTGTGGGCGTCGGCGTTGCGGGCGTAGCCGTCGTAGGTGCCGACGACAGCGGCCAGCTCGGCGGAGCGGCGGTAGGCCGTGCCCGTCATCAGGGAGGTGATGGCGCCGGCCAGGGCGCGGCCGCCGTCGGAGTCGTAGGCGTGGCCGGTGGCCATCAGCAGGGCGCCGAGGTTGGCGTAGCCGATGCCGAGCTGGCGGAACGCGCGCGTGTTCTCACCGATCTTCTGCGTCGGGAAGTCCGCGAAGCAGATCGAGATGTCCATCGCGGTGATGACCAGCTCGACGACCTTCTGGAAGCGCTCGGTCTCGAAGGACTGGTTGCCCTTGCCGTCGTCCTTCAGGAACTTCATCAGGTTCAGCGAGGCGAGGTTGCAGGACGTGTTGTCCAGGTGCATGTACTCGCTGCACGGGTTCGACGCGGTGATCCGGCCGGACTCGGGGCAGGTGTGCCAGTTGTTGATGGTGTCGTCGTACTGGATGCCCGGGTCGGCACAGGCCCACGCGGCCTCGGCGATCTTACGGAAGAGCGCCTTGGCGTCGACCTCCTCGATGACCTCACCGGTCATGCGGGCGCGCAGGCCGAACTTGCCGCCGTCCTGGACCGCCGTCATGAACTCGTCGTTCACGCGGACGGAGTTGTTGGCGTTCTGGTACTGGACGGACGTGATGTCGTCGCCGCCCAGGTCCATGTCGAAGCCCGCGTCGCGCAGGACGCGGATCTTCTCCTCCTCGCTGACCTTCGTCTGGATGAAGTCCTCGATGTCGGGGTGGTCGACGTCGAGCACGACCATCTTGGCGGCACGGCGAGTGGCGCCACCGGACTTGATGGTGCCGGCGGAGGCGTCGGCGCCACGCATGAAGGAGACGGGGCCGGAGGCGTTGCCGCCCGAGGAGAGCAGCTCCTTGGAGGAGCGGATGCGGGAGAGGTTCAGGCCGGCGCCGGAGCCGCCCTTGAAGATCATGCCCTCTTCCTTGTACCAGTCGAGGATCGACTCCATGGAGTCGTCGACGGACAGGATGAAGCAGGCGGAGACCTGCTGGGGCTGCGGGGTGCCGACGTTGAACCAGACCGGGCTGTTGAAGCTGAAGATCTGGTGCAGGAGGGCGTAGGCCAGCTCGTGCTCGAAGATCTCGGCGTCCGCGGGCGAGGCGAAGTACTTGTAGTCCTCGCCGGCCTTGCGATACGTCTTGACGATGCGGTCGATCAGCTGCTTGAGGCTGACCTCCCGCTGCGGGGTGCCGACAGCACCCCTGAAGTACTTGCTGGTGACGATGTTGACCGCGTTCACCGACCAGAAGTCGGGGAACTCGACGCCACGCTGCTCGAAGTTGACCGAGCCGTCGCGCCAGTTGGTCATGACGACGTCACGGCGCTCCCACGACACCTCGTCGTACGGGTGTACGCCGGGGGTGGTGTGGATGCGCTCGATACGCAGTCCCTTGGTGGCCTTGGTGCCCTTGGCTCGGGAACCTCGTGCCGGACCGCTCGCCGTCTCTGTCATGCCGCCTCCCTGTACGGGCGAAAACGCCCTGAAGTGCCCCGCTTGTTCCCGTGGCACGTGTTCTGTCTTGTATTGCGGGCACCCTCAGCTGCCGCCCGCAACAGGTCTTGGTTCGCCGCCTCACGGCCGGAACCCGGGTCTCCTCCAGGCTTCCGGCCCGCCGGTCAGTCGGCGGCGTGGACGGGCACGGGAACCTGGTCGGTCCCGCCGGGCCCGCGTTCGTCTTCCTGGCTCCCCGCTCCCGCGTCTTCCTCGTCCGCGGCGGGGCCTCGCGTCGCCTCCCGCAGTTCCGCGATGGCCGCCTCGAAGTCGTCGAGCGAATCGAACGCCCGGTAGACGGAGGCGAATCGCAGATACGCGACGAGGTCGAGTTCCTGCAACGGGCCGAGTATGGCCAGACCCACGTCATGGGTGGTCAGCTCGGCGCTTCCGGTGGCCCGCACCGCCTCCTCGACCCGCTGGCCGAGCTGGGCGAGTGCGTCCTCGGTGACAGGCCGCCCCTGGCATGCCTTGCGCACGCCGTTGATGACCTTGGTACGGCTGAATGGCTCGGTGACTCCGGACCGCTTGACCACCATGAGCGAGCACGTCTCCACGGTCGTGAAACGACGGGAGCAGTCAGGGCACTGGCGGCGCCTGCGGATCGACGTGCCGTCGTCGGTCGTACGACTGTCGACCACGCGGCTGTCGGGGTGCCTGCAGAAGGGGCAGTGCATGATCTCCAACCCTCCTCACAGCAGACTCAACAGCCTCGCCTGACCCCATGGGCCCCGCGAAGCAGCCCTAAGCATAGGCGATCGCGGAGGCATCTCAGACCCGGGGGACCACAACTTGTGGGCTGCTGTAGCCATCCAACCACTAGATGTGGGGATTGGCTCATACACAGAGGCGGACACGCGTGTCGCGACAGAACCGCCCGCCCCGGCCGCCAGGGGGCGAATCACCCGAACACGCGGACGCACAGTCGTACCGCTGTGAGGCATACGGAGATACCGTGGGCGCCGCACGGAGGACGCGTGGGACTCCGGCACAGAAGGGGCCCGGTTCCCGGCAGACCGGGTTCCGGATGGCAGACTGGGACACGGCCCACGAGGCCGGCAGCCCCGGCGGTGAAGAGTACAACAATGGGCACTTTTGTCCGTCAGGTGCCACGTTAGCCATACACCCAGACACATGATCGCGTCAGGTGAATCGCACTTTTTCACTCGAACGTGTGTTTGGCGCAACCTTTCGAAAGCAACTACCGTTGTCCAGCAGGGAGACCATCGAGAGGGGCCGACGTGACCACCACCGCAGACAGTGCCACCATCACTGCCCAGGACCGCTCCCAGGGCCGAGTCGAGCCGGTACACGCGATGAACGAAGCCACGAATCCCGAGGGACACAAGCGCTCTCTGCCTGGCCGACCTCCAGGCATCCGGGCGGACAGTTCCGGGCTCACCGACCGGCAGCGACGGGTGATCGAGGTCATCAGGGACTCCGTACAGCGGCGGGGTTACCCGCCGTCGATGCGCGAGATCGGCCAGGCCGTCGGCCTCTCCAGCACGTCTTCGGTCGCGCACCAGCTGATGGCGCTGGAGCGCAAGGGCTTCCTGCGCCGCGACCCGCACCGCCCGCGCGCGTACGAGGTGCGCGGCTCCGACCAGGCCGTGACCGTGCAGCCCACGGACACCGCGGGCAAGCCCGCCGCGTCGTACGTCCCGCTCGTCGGCCGTATCGCCGCCGGTGGCCCGATCCTCGCGGAGGAGTCCGTCGAGGACGTCTTCCCCCTCCCCCGCCAGCTCGTCGGTGACGGCGAACTGTTCGTCCTCAAGGTCGTCGGCGACTCCATGATCGAAGCCGCGATCTGCGACGGTGACTGGGTCACCGTCCGCCGCCAGCCGGTCGCCGAGAACGGCGACATCGTCGCCGCCATGCTCGACGGCGAAGCCACCGTCAAGCGCTTCAAGCGCGAGGACGGCCATGTCTGGCTCCTCCCGCACAACTCGGCCTACGAGCCGATCCCCGGCGACGACGCGACCATCCTCGGCAAGGTCGTCGCCGTGCTGCGACGCGTGTGACGCGCTGCGGCAGGCGGGTCGGCCGACCCGCTCCCTGACCGGGCCCCGGGACCCCTGCGCCGGTTCCGGGGCCCTGCGTACGTCCTCCGGGCGTACGCACCTGTGGAAGATCCGGGCCCCTCCCGGACGATTGCGCATCGGGGGGGGGGGGGGGGGGGGGGGGGGGGGGGTGGCGCCCCCCCCCCCCCCCCCCCCCGCGATCACGTCCGCGCCGCCTGCTCCGCCTCCGCCTGCTTCGCCGTCGCGTCGATCGCCGCGAGCGACTTGCGGACCTGGTTACGGTCCGTCGTGTACCAGAAGTCGGGCAGTGACGCCTTGAGGTAGCCGCCGTACCGCGCCGTGGCCAGCCGCTGATCCAGTACGGCGACCACGCCCCGGTCTCCGGACGCGCGTACGAGGCGACCGGCACCCTGGGCCATCAGCAGCGCCGCATGGGTGGCGGCCACCGCCATGAAGCCGTTGCCGCCCGCGTCCTCGACCGCCTTCTGGCGTGCGCTCATCAGGGGATCGTCGGGGCGCGGGAACGGGATCTTGTCCATGACGACCAGCTGACAGCTGGGCCCCGGGACGTCGACGCCCTGCCACAGCGACAGGGTGCCGAAGAGACAGGTCTTCGGGTCGGCCGCGAAGTTCTTGATCAGCTCGCCGAGTGTCTCCTCGCCCTGGAGCAGGATCGGGAACTCGGGAATGCGGGAGCGCAGCTCCTCCGCGGCGAGCTGGGCGGCCCGCATGGACGAGAACAGCCCGAGAGTGCGGCCGCCGGCCGCCTGGATCAGCTCCGTCAGCTCATCGAGCATGTCGGCGCGCTCACCGTCACGCGCGGGGCGCGCCAGGTGCTTGGCGACATACAGGATGCCCTGCTTGCGGTAGTCGAAGGGCGAGCCGACATCGACGCCCTTCCACTCCGGCATGTCCTCGCCCTCCACTCCCTCGGGGCCGAGCCCCACGGAGGCGCCGACGCCGTTGAAGTCCCCGCCGAGCTTGAGGGTCGCGGAGGTGAGGACGACGCTGCGGTCCGCGAACAGCTTCTCCCTGAGCAGCCCCGAGACGGACATGGGAGCGACCCGCAGGGAGGCGCCGAAGCGGTCGTGCCGCTCGTACCAGACGACGTCCCACTCCGAGCCGTTCACCACGCGCTCCGCCACGTCGTGCACCGTCTCGACGGAGGCCAACGCCTGCTTGCGGACCGCGTCCTCGTCCTGGACCGACTTGTCACGCGTCGCGCCGATCGCGGAGATGACCGTGCGCGCGGCGTCCCGCAACGCCATCAGGGCATAGCCGAGATCTTCCGGGATCTCCTCGAGACGGCCCGGCAGCGCCAGCTCCATCAGCCGCTCGAAGCCCTCGGCGGCGGTCTGGAGCTGATCGGCCGCCTTCTCGTCGACGAGCTTGGCGGCACGGCGCACGGCACGGTTGACCTGGCCGGGCGTGAGTTCGCCCGTGGCGACGCCGGTGACCCGGGAGACGAGTTCGTGTGCCTCGTCCACGATCAGCACCTCGTGCTGGGGCAGCACCGGAGCGCCCTCGATGGAGTCGATGGCCAGCAGGGCATGGTTGGTGACCACGACCTCGGCGAGCTTGGCTCGCTCGCGGGCCGTCTCCGCGAAGCACTCGGCTCCGTACGCGCACTTCGACGCGCCCAGGCACTCACGCGACGACACCGACACCTGCGCCCAGGCGCGGTCGGAGACGCCCGGGGTGAGGTCGTCCCGGTCGCCGCTCTCGGTCTCGTCCGCCCAGTCCCGCAGCCGCAGGAGGTCCTGGCCCAGCTTGCTGGTGGGTGCGGCGGCCTCGAACTGGTCGAACAGACCCTCCTCCTCGTCCTGCGGCACGCCCTCGTGCAGGCGGTGCAGACAGAGGTAGTTCGACCGGCCCTTGAGCATCGCGAACTCCGGGCGGCGGCGCAGCAGGGGGTGCAGGGCGTCGACCGTGCGGGGCAGGTCGCGCTCCACGAGCTGGCGCTGCAGTGCGAGCGTGGCCGTCGCGACGATCACCCGTTCTCCGTGCGCGAGCGCGGGCACGAGGTAGCCCAGCGACTTGCCGGTGCCGGTGCCGGCCTGGACCAGCAGGTGGGATCCGTCGTCGATCGCCTCGGCGACCGCTTCGGCCATGGTCACCTGGCCGGGGCGCTCCGTGCCGCCGACGGCAGTGACAGCGGCATGCAGGAGTTCGGAGAGTGAGGGCTTCGTCATAGCCCGACCACCCTACGGCCCGGCACTGACAAACGGGCGATCACGGCGGGGAGAGGGGGCGGGATCACGGCCGGGCTCCTGGTGCGGTGGTGAGGGGAGGCGGGTGGGTGGCGGGACAGATCTTTCGACGACCGTCAGGAAGTGGGAACCGAGCCGCGCCGAGCGGTGTACCACAGGTGAAGGCGTCGTCACTCGTCGCTACAGCACATGGCGCAGGCTTCGGTCCCGGATCACGAGGGCGGCCCGCTTGTCGGGCAGGTCGACCTCGGCGGCGTACCGGAAGCCGGCGCTCAGGAACGCGGCGACGGAGGGGGTGTTGCGAAGATCGGGTTCCGCTACGACACGTGCGCACGCGGGGCGCCGGTCGAGGATGAGGTCGGCCACGGCTCTGAGGAGGGCGGATCCCAGGCCCCGTCCCCGGTCCGCGGCGCCACCGACGAGGAGGTGGATTCCGGTGTCATGCGGACGGGCCGGATAGTGCCGGGCCAGGGGGTCCAGGTCTGCCCGGTAGATCTCCCAGTAACTCATCGGGGTGCCGTCCAGCACCCCCAGGCACGGCACGCTGCGCCCGTCTCCGTCGAGCTGCGCCCGCAGGTGGCCTTCCGTCCGGTTCTGGGGCCCGACCAGTTCCCAGAATTCCGCTACGGCGGGGTCGTTCATCCAGCCGTGGATCAACGGCAGGTCACGCTCGACGCGTACGGGCACCAGGTGGAAGGAGCCGACGGGGGTGGCCAGCGGCCCCCACGTATGGGGTCGGTCCAGGAGGCCGGGCGTCCCCATGGTGAAGAGAGCGATGTACTCGGAGGGGAGGTGCAGGTCCAGCGTGTCCTCGCTGTCCGCGTCGTCGTCCTCGACGGTGAACTCGCTGAACACGGCGTTCCGGTTGCCGGCGAGATCCACTCGGGGGCCTGTGCGGCCCGGGCGGGAAGGGGCGGGCCCAGGGGCGGCGTTCGCGTCGGTGGGAGGCATGGTGCGCTCCTCTCAGGAGATGGAGTGGGTCATGGTCCTCGGCGGTACGGGAAGACGGACGGGTCGCTCGTGACCCGGCTCGACTGGCTCGACTGGCTCGACAAGTTCAGGAGTGAAGGGGGTTGGTGATGGTGGCGTAGACGGACTGGGTGTCGACCGGGCCGACGAGTTCGTCGAGGCCGCGCAGCCGGGTCAGCAGGTTGGCCTTGCAGCGCAGGACGGGTGAGTCGACCAGGAGGCCGGGCAAGGAGGTGCGCAGGGCGCCGGGGCCCGAGACGAGGTCGGTGAGGAAGCGACGGAAGGCCGCGAGGAGCAGTCGCTCGTCGGCCAGGCGCTGGGAGCCGAAGGCGCCGATCAGTCCGAGCACGTTGTTGATGGCGAGGTAGTAGGCGAAGCGTTCGTCGGTGACCTCGTCGCTGACGAAGGTGTCGCTCCGCTCGCCGATCCCGGGCAGCCGGGCATCCAGCTCGGCGCGCCGGGACTCGCGGAAGTAGTACCCCTGGTTGTCGCGGTAGCGGCCGCCGGCGGGCCAGCCGTCGCCGTCCAGCAGGACCAGGGTGTTCTGCTGGTGTGCCTCGAGGGCGATGCCGACCTCGCTGTCCAGCCAGAGCACGGGACGGACGACCTGTTCGAGGTACCGCAGGAACCACTCCGCGGCGACGGCTCCCAGGGGTCGGCCGGTGTGTGCGGCCAGTCGCGCCGCGAGCCGGCTCATCCGGGACCACGTGGCCCAGGCATCCGGCTGAAGCGAGGCGTCGGGGTCCTGCTCGGCGAGGGGCCGGGGAGAGAGGAGTCCGGCGACGCAATTGACATCGTCCGTCGGGGCGAACGGGTTGTGCCTGACCATCACGTCCAGGCCGGGCACCGGAAGCCCGTCCGGGTCGTCGACGGCGAGCCAGGCCGGGTCGCGGACGATGCCGAAGCCGGGGTGCACGGCCTGCCACTGCTTGAACAGGCCGCTGCGCAGCAGCCGGTGCACCTCGACTCCGCGGTGGAGTTCCTTGCGCAGGTTCTCGCGGCGGGAGTTGGTGATGCGCAGGCCCAGTGACAGCTTGAGCATCGCGGGTGCCCCGGACCGGTGGACGGTGCGCACGGAGGAGGTGGGGTGCCAGGGCGTGCCGGCGGGGCCGAGATCGCGCAGGAGCCCGGAGTCGAGGAGGGCGGCGACGGGTCGGCGGTGCCGCACTTCGCGTGCCTGCCATGGGTGTAGCGGCAGGGCGGCGTAACCGTCGGGCAGGGGCAGTGCGGTTCCGGCGAGGCGCTGGGTGAGGTGGCCGGCGGGGACGGGACGGCCGCGCTCGGTCCAGGCCGAGTCGGTGGCGAGCAGAGAGGGGGCGACAGCCATCCAGTGCAAGGGGAAGGAGCCGCGCAGCTCCGGTGAGTACAGGCGGGCTTCGGCCTCCGTAAGGCCTTCGCGGCTCTTGGGGGTCGGGTGCAGGGGGTGTCCGAGGAGGAGGGCCTGCTCGGCGCTGAGGAAGAGGTCGGGGGCGTCGGCGGGGTGTGCGCGCCGGTCGTGGATGAAGGTCGAGGTGCGCCGAAGGGAGTCGGCCACCCTGGCCACGAGGTCACCGCCGTCGCCGTATCCGACGGCAGTGGGGCCGGCGGCGGGGGATCCGGCGGCGGTGGCGTCAGAGGTGCGGGGCGTACGGCTCGAGGCGGCGGCGGTTTCCCTGGAGAGCGGCGCCGGGAGGGTGATGACGTCGAGAGGAGAGACGTCCTTCGGCGCGGTCTCTCTGGTGAGGAGAGCCGCGAGGGTGACGGCGTCGACGGGCGGGGCGTCCTCGGGAGCACCGGTGAAGCGCGGTGGTCCGAAACGATGCCAGCCCGTCAGGGACCAGTAGCGGACCGGGACGGTCAGGGAGGTGCAGCTGGCGGGCAGCGGAATGTGGAGGGTGCCGGACGCGGGAGCGGCGAGGTCGGTCTCGCGCACCCAGCAGCGCAGCAGGTTCTCCACGGCGGCCGCCTGGGCGGCGGTGCCGGGGTCGGGATCGTCCAGCGGGTCGGCGCCCGGATCCGTCGATCGCGTGAGTGACATGCTCCGCCGCTTCTGCTGGGGAAACGAGTCGGCGAGCGGGACGGGAGCGTTCGAGGCGCCGGAATCTCCCTGTTCGTCGGGAGCACCGGAGCGGCCGTCCGGAGTGGGCGTGTCGTTCATGACGGCTCCTGGGGCTGGGGCTGGGGCGGTGCGAGCCGTTCCTGTCGTCCGCAGCGGTCGCGGTTCCCTCGTGATCGGCGGATGCCGGAGCGAGGTCGAGGGCCGCGGCGGCGGCGAGGACGGGCGTGTACGAGACGGCTGTGGGGTTGTCAGGGGAGTGCGGCGTCGGGCCGGACGTCCTTGGTGGGAGGCGTGGTGCCATGGGATTCGGGCATGGCCGCTGGGGCGGTGCCGGTTGCGACAGAGGCCGGGCGTGTGTGCGGTGTTCAGCCCGCGCGCTGGGCAGGGCCGTGGTGTCGTCGGTGCTGCGTGCGGTGGTCCAGGTGGTCGCGGGCTACCGCTGCCACCGCGTCCGTCAGGCGGTCGAGGACGGCTGCCGCCTGTTCGTCACTGAGCGTCAGAGGAGGCAGCAGCCGGACCACCGCCGCGTGGCGGCCGCCGAGTTCGACGATCAGCCCGCGCTGGAGGCACTCCTGCTGAACGGCCGCTGCGAGTTCGGGCGCGGCCGGGCGCGGCACACGGACGGATTCGGGGTCGTCCGGCGCCGGAGGGTGGTGACGGGTGGCGGGCGTCCGGCCGGGGGGCGTTCTGGCACCGGGCGTCCCGCCCGGGGGTGGTCCGTCCGTCTCCGGGTCCACCAGTTCGACGCCGATCATCAGCCCACGCCCTCGTACCTCCCCCACGCACGGGAACCCGCCGATGCACTCCCGGAGCTGGGTCAGCATCCGGGAGCCGAGGTCGGCGGCTCGAGCGGCGAGGCCGTTCTCGCGGACGTAGGTGAGGGTGGCGGTGCCGGCGGCCATGGCGAGCTGGTTGCCGCGGAAGGTCCCCGCGTGGGCGCCGGGTTGCCAGACGTCGAGATCGTCGCGGTAGACGATCACGGCCAGGGGCAGGCTGCCGCCGATGGCCTTGGACAGGACCATGACGTCGGGGGTGATGCCACTGTGGTCGACGGCCCAGAAGGTACCGGTCCGGCCCACTCCGGTCTGGATCTCGTCGGCGATCAGCGGGATGGACCGGTCCGCCGTGACCTGTCGCATGCGGCGCAGCCAGTCGTCCGGGGCGGGGATCACTCCGCCCTCGCCCTGGACGGGTTCGAGGATCATCCCGGCGGGCAGCGGTACACCCGACTTGGGGTCGTCGAGAAGGGACTCGGTCCAGTGGGCGGCGAGTTCGGCGCCGCGCGGGCCGCCGGAGCCGAAGGGGCAGCGGTAGTCCTGCGGGTAGGGCAGGCGGGTGACCTGGACGTCGCGGGCGCCGCCGGAAGCGGCCAGCGCACCGGCGGTCATGCCGTGGTAGGCGCCGGTGAAGGCGAGGATGCCGGTGCGTCCGGTCGCGGCTCGCACCAGTTTCAGGGCGGCCTCGACGGCGTCGGTGCCGGCCGGCCCGCAGAACTGGACCCGGGCACGGTCGACGAGGCCGGACGGCAGCGTGCGGAACAGCTCGGTGATGAAGGCGTCCTTGACGGGGGTCGCGAGGTCGAGGACGGAGAGGGGGGCACCGGAGTCGAGGACCTTGCGGATGGCTTCCAGCACGACCGGGTGGTTGTGGCCGAGGGCGAGAGTGCCGGCGCCGGAGAGGCAGTCGAGGTAGCGGCGGCCGTCGGCGCCTTCGATGGTGAGCCCACGCGCCCGGACCGGCACGATGGGCAGGGCCCGGGCGTAGGTGCGCGCCGAGGATTCGCGCGCCGACTGGCGTCTGAGAATCCCCTCGTGCACGGCACGCGTTTCCCCGTGCATCCCTCCAGCCATCGACTCCGTAACGGCCACGGCTCGCTGTCCTCCCCGCTCTTCAGAGGCGAGTTGATCACGGGGACCGGACACAGGCAGCAGGCCCCCCACCGCTACAACCGTGGACCGGTCCGGGGGTTACGGCTTGCCTCGAGATCATTGCCATGTCGCGACCATTGCGCGGTTGCGCCAGTAGCGCAGGGCCGAGCAGTCGCCGCCTCCGACGAGCAGCTCGCCCGGTTCCCAGGTGCGACTTACCGGTGCGCCACGGTTCGCCGCCGAGCTGCGTGAACGGAGCAGGGACGCTGCGTACGAGGTCAGGCCGCAGCCCGTAGCGAAACCGTTGCCGTTCGGGCAGAACTCCCGCACAGCGAGCGCATAGTGTGTGGTCCCGTTCCCAGAGAGCCGCGAGACCGGCGTGAACTCGCCCTGAGTTCAGCGCCGGTGCCGGCCCGAAGCGCCGAGTTCCTTCACCACAGGGGGAGTCAAGAGCATGCGATCCATACGGCCGTCGTTCACCGTTCGGCGAAGGAGGGGCAGCCGCCGCACCTCCCCCGCGCTGGCGGCGGTCGCCCTCGTCTCGGCGCTGGCGCTGACCGCCACCGCCTGCAACGGCGACGACAACGCCGACGCCCAGCCGACCGCCACCGCGGCGGGCTCCGGCGACGGCAAGATCCGGATCCCGGACGACCTCAAGGAGAGGCTCAAGGAGCACGGGATCGACGTCGACAAATGGAAGAAAGGCGCCTGGAAGAACTGGAACAAGCAGGACTGGCTGCGCGAGGCCAACGACTTCATCAACCCGGTCATCAAGGGTCTGTGGGACCCGGACCGGATGCGGGACGCCGACGACCCGGACAAGGGTGTCGACGACAACGACATCTCCGGTGACCAGGGCGTCACGGACCCGACGCCGCAGCCGGTGAAGGCACAGGTGGTCGCTCCGCCTTACCACACCAACGCGGCCACCTCGGGCAAGGTCTTCTTCGACTCGCCCGAGGGCACCATGGTCTGCTCGGCGACGGTCGTGCAGGACCCGGCGCACCCGGGCAAGTCCAACATGCTCTGGACGGCGGGTCACTGTGTGCACGCCGGCAAGAGCGGTGGCTGGTACCGCAACATCGCCTTCGTGCCGTCGTACAACAACGCCGGCAAGTCGGCCGCGCAGCTGCGGGGCGCCAGCAGGTCGGAGGTCGCTCCGTACGGCGTCTGGTGGGCCGACGCCGCGCTGACCTCCCAGCAGTGGATCGACCAGGGCGGCTCCACCGGCGGCAACGGCGCCTCGTACGACTTCGCGGTCATCCATGTGACGCCCGAGCAGGGCAGCGGCGGCAAGTCGCTGGAGGAGACGGTCGGCGGGGCGCTGCCGGTGAACTTCGACGCGCCGGCCGTGCCGAAGGTGAAGAGCATCACGGCGTCCGGGTACCCGGCGGCAGCTCCGTACGACGGTCAGCTGCTGTACCAGTGCCAGGACGAGCCGGGCCGGCTGTCCATCGACAAGGCGGACCCGACGATGTACCGGATCGGCTGCACGATGACCGGTGGTTCCTCCGGCGGCGGCTGGGTGGAGACGGGCGCGGACGGCAAGCCGGCGCTGGTGTCCAACACGTCCATCGGCCCGGTGAGCGCGGGCTGGCTGGCCGGCCCCCGGCTGGGTGACGTGGCCAAGGGCGTGTACGACTCGGTCAGCAAGAAGTTCGCCGGGCGGTAAACCGGCGCGCACAGGCATGGCGAAGGCCCGCCGCCCCGAGGGGGTGGCGGGCCTTCGTGGTGTCGTGGCTCAGGCCGCGGAGACGGCCGTGTAGGGCGCCAGGTCCGCCGCCAGCTCCTCGTGCACCCGGACCTTGAGCAGGGTGCCCTCCGCGGTGTGCTCCTCGGAGATCACCTCGCCCTCGGTGTGGGCGCGGGCGACGAGCTTGCCGTGGGTGTACGGCACGAGCGCCTCGACCTCGACCGAGGGGCGGGGCAGCTCGTTGTCGATCAGGCCGAGCAGTTCCTCGATGCCCTGGCCGGTGCGGGCCGAGACGGCGAGGGAGCGCTTCTCGACCCTGAGCAGCCGCTGGAGGACCAGCGGGTCGGCCGCGTCCGCCTTGTTGATCACGACGATCTCGGGCACGTCGGTGGCGCCGACGTCCCGGATCACCTCGCGCACGGCGGCCAGCTGCTCCTCCGGGGCGGGGTGCGAGCCGTCCACCACGTGCAGGATCAGGTCGGAGTCGCCGACCTCCTCCATGGTGGAGCGGAACGCCTCGACCAGGTGGTGCGGCAGGTGCCGGACGAAGCCGACGGTGTCCGCCAGCGTGTACAGGCGGCCGCTCGGGGTCTCCGCGCGGCGGACGGTCGGGTCCAGGGTCGCGAACAGGGCGTTCTCGACCAGGACACCGGCGCCCGTGAGGCGGTTGAGCAGGGAGGACTTGCCGGCGTTGGTGTAGCCCGCGATGGCGACGGACGGCACCTTGTTGCGTCGGCGCTCCTGGCGCTTGACCTCGCGGCCGGTCTTCATCTCCGCGATCTCCCGGCGCATCTTGGCCATCTTCTCGCGGATCCGTCGCCGGTCCGTCTCGATCTTGGTCTCACCGGGGCCACGCGTGGCGAGGCCGCCGCGGCCACCACCCATCTGCCGGGACAGCGACTGACCCCAGCCGCGCAGTCGCGGCAGCATGTACTGCATCTGCGCGAGGGCGACCTGCGCCTTGCCCTCTCGGGACTTGGCGTGCTGGGCGAAGATGTCCAGGATCAGGGCCGTACGGTCGATGACCTTGACCTTGACCACGTCCTCCAGCTGGATCAGCTGGCCCGGGCTCAGCTCACCGTCGCAGATCACGGTGTCCGCGCCCGTTTCGAGGACGACGTCCCGAAGCTCGGCGGCCTTGCCGGAGCCGATGTAGGTCGCCGCGTCCGGCTTGTCGCGGCGCTGGATGACGCCGTCGAGCACGTGCGCGCCCGCGGTTTCCGCAAGGGCGGCCAGCTCCGCGAGGGAGTTGTCGGCGTCCTGCGCGGTTCCGGTGGTCCACACCCCGACGAGCACGACCCGCTCCAGGCGGAGCTGGCGGTACTCGACCTCGGTGACGTCCTCCAGCTCGGTGGAGAGGCCCGCGACGCGGCGCAGGGCCGCGCGCTCGGAGCGGTCGAACTGCTCGCCGTCCCGCTCGCCGTCGATCTCGTGGCTCCAGGCGACGTCCTCTTCCATCAGGGCATCGGCCCGAAGACCCTCGGGATAGGCGTGCGCGAGGCGCTTGGTGTCCTGGGAAGGGGAAGAAGAGGAGGTCATTGGATCCTTTACGTCGATGGGAATGCCGTCACGGCGACGATGGGCGGTCACGAGGACCGCTCGTGATGTAGAACGCACGAGTACCCCGGGAGATTCCCGTGTCCCGTGCCGCGCCGTCCCGAAGATGGTCGCACGGGACGGCACGTCTCGTCACGGGGTTATCGGTGGGTGTGCGCCTTGGTGGGCTGGGCCTGCGCCACGGGCTTCCAGTCCGGGTGGCCGGGCATCGGAGGGGTCTTCTCGCCGTACAGCCAGGCCTGGAAGAAGCCGCTCAGGTCGCGGGCGGCGACCGCGGAGGCCAGCCGGACGAAGTCGGCGGTGGTGGCGGTGGAGTCCCGGTGTTCCTGGACCCAGAGCCGTTCCAGCCGCTCGAAGGCCGGCCGGCCGATCTCCTGCCGCAGGGCGTAGAGCACGAGCGCGGCGCCGTCGTAGATGTTCGGCCGGAAGATGCCGATCTTCTGTCCGGGGGCGGGCGGCTTGGGCCGGGCGGGCGGGCCGCCGTCCGCGCGCCAGCGGTCGGAGGCGCCGTAGGCGGCCTTCATGCGCTCCTTCATGGACCGGTGCGCCGTCTCCTCGGAGTACAGCGCCTCGTACCAGGTGGCGTGCCCCTCGTTCAGCCAGACGTCGGACCAGGCGCGGGGGCTGACGCTGTCGCCGAACCACTGGTGGGACAGCTCGTGCACCATGACCGACTCGACGTACCACTTGGGATAGGCGGGCTCGGTGAACAGTTGCTTCTCGAAGAGCGAGAGGGTCTGCGTCTCCAGTTCGAAGCCGGTGGACGCCTGCGCCATGAGCACGCCATAGGTCTCGAACGGGTACCGGCCGACCTTGCTCTCCAGCCAGGTGATCTGGCCGGGTGTCTTGGCGAGCCACGGCTCGAGGGCCTTGCGGTCGGCGCTGGGCACGACGTCGCGGACCGGCAGGCCGTGCGGGCCCTTGCGGCGCACGACCGTGGAACGGCCGATGGACACCTGGGCCAGTTCGGTGGCCATGGGGTGCTGGGTGCGGTAGGTCCAGGTGGTGGTGCGCCCGACCCGCTCCGCTCCGGCGGGCAGGCCGTTGGCGACGGCGGTGTAGCCGTTCGGCGCGGTGATCCGGAAGGTGAACATCGCCTTGTCGGAGGGGTGGTCGTTGCACGGGAAGACCAGGTGGGCGGCGTCGGCCTGGTTCGCCATGGCGAGGCCGTCGGCGGTGCGCACCCAGCCGCCCTCCTGGTCCTTGCCGGGGGCGGGGTCACTGGTGTGCCGCACGGTGATCCTGGTCCAGATGCCCTTGTGCAGGGAGTGCGCCGGGGTGACGACCAGGTCCTCGCCGGCGCCGGCGAAGTCCGCGGGGCGCCCGTCGACCTCGACCGACTGGACGGTTCCGTGCGCGAAGTCCAGGTTCACGCGGTCCAGGTCGGCGGTCGTCCAGGCGTCGATGGTGGTGACGGCCTGCAGCGGTTTGTCGTTGGTACCGGCGTAGGTGAGGGACAGGTCGTACGAGGCCACGTCGTAGCCGGGATTGCCCAGGTGCGGGTAGAGCCGGTCGCCGACGCCGAGGGGCTCGGCCGGGGCCGCGGCGGCGAGGAGGCAGACGGAGACGGCGGAGGCGAGCAGGGCCGCCTTCCGGTGCCGGGGAAGCCGGGGATGGGCCCGGCGGCGTGGGGTGAGCAGCATGGACCACCGCTACCAGGGCGGCTCCGTGCCGCGGTGGCGACGCGCGCCCGGCCCACTCGAACGGGTTGGTGCCCGAGGGCCTTCTGCTCGCCTCCGCGGGCCGCCCGGCCGTCTCCCGGCTCTCCTCCTCCTGCGGCGGTCAGAGGGCCGGTGTCTGGTGCTGGGCCCGGCTCACGTCGTACACCCCGGGCACGTCCCGCATGGCGCGCATCAGGACCGGAAGGTGGGCCGCGTCGGGGAGCTGGAGGGTGTACGTGTGGCGCACCCGCTGCTGGCTGGGCGGTTCGACGGTCGCGGAGACGATCTCGGCGCCCTCCAGGGCGATCGCCTCGGTGAGGTCGGCGAGGAGATGGGGGCGGCCGAACGATTCAGCGACCAGCGTGACCCGGCACTCGGCGGTGTCCCCCCAGCGCACGCCGATCTCCGCGCGTCCCCGGCTCTTCATGTGCGCCACCGCGGCGCACTCCACGCGGTGCACGGTCACCACTCCCCCGCGCACCGTGAAGCCGGTGATCTCGTCCGGGGGTACGGGCGTACAGCACCCCGCGAGCCGTACGGGCGCCCCGGGCCGGTCCGCGAGCACGTCGGCGCCGCGCGGGGCCGCGGCCGGGGCGCTCTCGGCGGCGCTGTCCGCGGGGCGCCCGAGGGCGGTGTCCGCGGCGGGTCCGGGGCGGGTGCCGCTCGTCTCCTCGGTTCCGGCGCCGCCGCCGGGATGGGTCGCCAGCCAGCGCTGGATCGCGATGCGGGCCGCCGGGGTGTGGGCGTGCTCCAGCCACTCGCGCGAGGGTTCGGAGGCGGGGTCCTGGCCCATCAGGAGCTGAACGCTGTCGCCGTCCTTGAGGACCGTGCTGAGGGTGGCGAGCCGGCCGTTGACGCGGGCGCCGATGCAGGCGTGCGCGTCCTCGCCGTACTGGGCGTAGGCGGCGTCCACACAGGTGGCGCCCTCGGGCAGACCGAGGGTGCCGCCGTCGGGGCGGAAGACGGTGATCTCGCGGTCCTGGGCGAGGTCCTCGCGCAGTGTGGACCAGAAGGTGTCGGGGTCGGGGGCTGCCTGCTGCCAGTCGAGGAGGCGGGAGAGCCAGCCGGGGCGGGTGGGGTCCGCGCGCTCGCCGTCGGCCGGATCGTCGGCCCCGGGGGCGTACGGGTTGCCGAGAGCGACGACTCCGGCCTCGGCGACCTTGTGCATCTGGTGGGTGCGGATAAGGACTTCGACGACCTGGCCGTCCGGGCGGGCCACGGCGGTGTGCAGCGACTGGTACAGGTTGAATTTCGGTACGGCGATGAAGTCCTTGAACTCCGAGACGACCGGTGTCATACAGGTGTGCAGTTCGCCGAGGACGCCGTAGCAGTCGGCGTCCTCGTTCACCAGCACCAGCAGGCGGCCGAAGTCGCTGCCGCGCAACTGTCCGCGCTTGCGGGCCACGCGGTGGACGGAGACGAAGTGCCGGGGGCGGATGAGAACTTCGGCCTGGATGTCGGCCTCGCGCAGCACGGCGCGCATCTCGTCGGCGACCTCGGCGAGGGAATCGCCCTGCCGGGCGGCGTTCTCGGCGATGAGTTCCCTGGTGTGTTCGTACTCCTCGGGGTGGAGGATGGCGAAGACCAGGTCCTCCAGTTCGGTCTTGAGGGCCTGCACGCCGAGGCGTTCGGCGAGCGGGATGAGGACGTCACGGGTGACCTTGGCGATCCGCGCCTGTTTCTCGGGGCGCATCACGCCGAGCGTGCGCATGTTGTGGAGGCGGTCGGCGAGCTTGATCGACATCACGCGCACGTCGCTGCCGGTGGCGACGAGCATCTTGCGGAAGGTCTCGGGTTCGGCGGCGGCCCCGTAGTCGACCTTCTCGAGTTTCGTGACACCGTCGACGAGATAACGAACCTCTTCGCCGAACTGTTCCCGCACCTGTTCCAGCGTCACATCGGTGTCCTCGACGGTGTCGTGGAGCAGCGAGGCGGTCAAGGTCGTGGTCTCGGCGCCGAGTTCGGCGAGGATCAGGGTCACGGCGAGCGGGTGCGTGATGTACGGCTCGCCGCTCTTGCGCATCTGGCCGCGGTGTGATGACTCCGCGAGGACGTAGGCGCGGCGCAGGGGTTCGAGGTCCGCGTCGGGATGGTGGGCGCGGTGCGCCTCCACGACGTGGCTGATGGCGTCGGGCAGTCTGCCGCGGACGGCGGGGCCGAGCAGCGCGGCCCGGCCGAGCCTGCGCAGGTCGATCCGGGGCCGGGACTTCCTGCGGGCCGCCGCGGGTGCCACCGACGCTGTGAGCGCCTGTGGCGCTGTGGGCACCACCGGGCCAGGGGTCGCAGGGTTCGTGGCCTCCGCACTCATGGGCACCTCCGGCTCGTGGACCGGTGGACGGGGCCCCAGGGCGTACGCGGCTCAGGGATTGGCGACGTTCCCCCGTCCGTGCCGGTGCTTGATGCTATCGAGCCCACCACGCGCGACCGACCGCCTCTCGCCGAGCGTGAAACGGATCACCCATTCGAGCGACGAGAAGGAGGTTTAGGGTTTGCGCCACCTGCGCTGGACTCGGCCGCGGTTTCGAACGGCCCCTGCCACGGGAACACGCTGTTCCGGCTGGGCGGGGCCGTCGTTCGCCTGCTTCCCCAGTCAGCGGAGGGCGTTTTCCAGCCACTCGGCGTCGATCTCGCCCTCGGCGACGATCACGGCGGGCCCGGTCATCTCGATCTCGCCGTCGGGCCGCTCGGTGATGACCAGGCGCCCGCCGAGCACGTCGACGGTGTACGTCGCCGGGGTGCCGGTGACGGCCGGGTCGGCGCCGTCGCGCCGGGCGGCGGCCACGGCGACGGCACACGCGCCGGTGCCGCAGGAGCGGGTCTCGCCGGAGCCGCGCTCGTGTACGCGCATGGCGACGTGGCGGGGGCCACGGTCGACGACGAACTCGACGTTCACCCCGTCCGGGTAGGCGTCCGCCGGGCCGACCGGCGGCGGGTCGAGCAGGCGGCCCGCGTGCGCGAGGTCGGTCACGAAGGCGACCGCGTGCGGGTTGCCCATGTTCACGTTCCGCGCGGACCAGCTGTGCTCGCCGACGCTCACCGTGACCTCACCCTCGGGGAGGCGGGCGCTGCCCATGCCGACGGTGACGTCACCGTCCTTCGCGAGGTGGACGGTCCGCACGCCCGCGCGCGTGGCGATCGCGAGATCCCCTTCGGCCACGTGCCCGGCGTGCTGGAGGTAGCGCGCGAACACGCGGACGCCGTTGCCGCACATCTCGGCGATCGAGCCGTCGCCGTTGCGGTAGTCCATGAACCACTCCGCCTCGGCGGCCATCCCCGCGGCCTCCGGGTGGGCGGCGGACCGCACGACGTGCAGCACGCCGTCACCGCCGATGCCGGCCCGGCGGTCGCACAGGGCGGCGACGGCGGCCGGGGTGAGGTCGAGGGCGTTCTCCGGGTCCGGGACGATCACGAAGTCGTTCTCGGTGCCGTGCCCCTTGAGGAAGGCGATCCGCGTGCTCATTCCTCGATCGTACGGGAGCGCTCCGCGGGAAGGACCGAGGGAGGTGAGGGGCCGGGGGACGCGGGGGCCGAGGAAGGTGAGGGGCCGAGGGACGTGGGCGGCGGTGCAGGTGGTGGGGGTGGTGGGGCGGTACGGATGGTCGGGCGGTGCGGGCCGTCAGTGGCCGGTCGCGCAGTTCCCCGCGCCCCTGAGGGGGACGCTTCAGCGGAGCCTTGCCACGCGCCACACGGCGAGGACCACCACCACGGCCACCAGCAGCACGTATCCGAGCACGACCCGCCAGTCCGGGCGGCGGCCGGAGCCGCGCGGGGGCAGGCCCGGCCAGGTGTAGCCCACCCGGCGGGCGGCCATCATGCCCCAGCCCGCGGCGCAGGAGCAGATCAGCAGGCCGAGCATGGCGATGACGGCGCCGCTGTCCCCGAAGTCGAAGGCGAGCGGGAAGGCGAACATCAGGGAGCCGACGGCGGAGAGTCCCACGATGGGCGCGAGCTGCCAGATGCGCAGTCGGCGCTGCGGGCGCAGCTCGACCTCGACCTCCGGTCCGACCGGGTACATCTCCTCCGGCGCCGGTCCGTCGGCGGTCACCACGCCCGGCGTCTCGTCGGGTCCGTCGTCGGTCAGACGGTCCTCGACCTGCTCCGGTCCGTCACCGTCGGTGGTGACGTGCTCGGCACTTTGTGCGGTGTCACGAGGGCCGGCCTCCATCGCCACGCGCCCTCCCAACTAGGCTCCACTTGGTCGATCGAAGCTCGATGATGGCACGGCACCGAAGGCCACGATGACCGGCGACGCATCCCGATGCCATCACGTGATCAGGCTGTGACCGGTCGTTCGACCAACGCCAGGGCCAGGTGCGGAAGTTCCCGGCGGTCCGCCGAGGCCCCGCTCAACCAGTGCACCCGGGGATCCCGCCTGAACCACGAATCCTGGCGGCGCGCGAAGCGCTTGGTGGCGCGCACGGTCTCGGCCCGCGCTTCCGTTTCGGTGCACTCACCGGCGAGCGCCGCGAGCACCTGCTGGTAACCCAGCGCGCGCGCCGCCGTGCGCCCCTCGCGCAGCCCCTGCGCCTCCAGGGCGCGCACCTCCTCCACGAGGCCCGCGTCCCACATCCGGTCGACCCGGCGCGCGATGCGGTCGTCCAGTTCCGGACGGGCCACGTCGACCCCGATCTGGACGGTGTCGTAGACGGAGTCGTGACCGGGCAGGTTCGCGGTGAAGGGCTGTCCGGTGATCTCGATCACTTCCAGGGCGCGGACGATACGGCGGCCGTTGCTGGGGAGGATCGCGCGGGCGGCCTCGGGGTCGGCGGCGGCCAGGCGGGCGTGCAGCGCACCGGAGCCGCGCAGCGCCAGCTCCTCCTCCAGGCGGGCCCGGACCTCGGGGTCGGTGCCGGGGAACTCCAGGTTGTCGACCGCACCGCGGACGTACAGGCCGGAGCCGCCGACCAGGATCGGCCAGCGGCCCTCCGCGAGCAGCGCGTCGATCCGCGCGCGGGCGAGTTTCTGGTACTCGGCGACCGAGGCGGTGACCGTCACGTCCCAGATGTCCAGCAGGTGGTGCGGAACGCCGCCGCGTTCCTCGGGCGTCAGCTTGGCGGTGCCGATGTCCATCCCCCGGTACAGCTGCATGGAGTCGGCGTTGACGACCTCGCCGCCGAGCTGCTGGGCCAGGAAGACACCGAGATCGGACTTTCCGGCCGCGGTGGGACCGACTACGGCGATGACGCGGGGGGCGAGGGGTGCACTGCTCACCGCCATAGTCTCGCAAACCTGCGGACGCGGTCTCGAACGAGTTACGTGACGGCGCGGAACCCGGGTCGTTGCCCGAGGCGAAGCCCCGCCTGCCGGAGTACCGGAGGCGGTGCCCCGGGCGGCGCAACCTGACGCACGGGGCGACGCGGGAATTCGCCCGCACGAGTACCGTATGGAGTGGATATGGGCGTGTTTGCACGACTCCTCGGCAGGTCGAAGGCGACTCAGGAGGCGTCGGCCGCCGAGGCACAGGCCGACCCGGAGCCGGAGGGCGCCGAGCCGGCGGCAGCGGAGCCGGCCGAGACGAGGTCGGCGGAGGTGAAGCCGGCGGAGGTGAAGGGAGCCGAGCCGGCGGAGGCGAGGGATTCGGCGGAGGACGGGCGCGAGGACGTGTCGGCAGGGACAGGGGCCGGTACGGACGACGACGGGTCCGCGGGCGCCGACATTCCCAAGCAGCAGTCCGCCGAGGAGGCCGCCGACAACGAGGCCGGCGACGGCGCCCGCAGGTAACTGTTCCCCTCGGGAAGGTGGACCATGGGTCTGTTGGACAACATGAAGAGCAAGCTCGCGCCGGCCAAGGAGAAGGTGTCGGACCTCGCGCGGCAGCACGGGGACAAAGTCCAGCACGGCATCGACAAGGCCGCGAAGGCCGTGGACGAGCGGACCAAGGGCAAGTACAGCGACAAGATCCAGGCGGGCACGGGCAAGGCCAGGCACGCAATGGACCGCCTCGCACACAAGGAGGGCCCGGGGACGTCTCCCGGCGACCCGACGGTCCCCACCCGGCCGGAGGGCCCACCGCCGACCTCCTGACGGCAACGCCCTGCGGTTACCGGATTCCTCCGAACGGCAAGGTGGCCGTCTCGACGGCGCGGTGAGCCACGACGGGCACAGTGATCGCCCCAGGGGCACGGTGACCGGCGCACGGTGATGAGCGGACGGTGATGAGCGGACGGTGGGCGGCCGCGGAGCGGAACGGCTCCCGGCCGTCCGCCGTTTCCGTGCGCGGCAGAGCGCCGGACACGCGACCGCGGACGGGCCGCCCGCGATCAGGTGTCCGCTGTCCTAGGACCAGGTGGCGACCAGGTATCCGACGCCGTAGGGCGCGTCCTCGTACAGCAGGGTGCCGCTGAGGTCCGCGCCCTCGGCGGCTCCGGCCAGAACCTGCCAGGGGGCACGGCCCGAAGCCTTCAGCTCGTACGCCAGCTCGGCGTCCAGCGCCTGGACGGCCGCCAGGTCCGCCGCGCCCAGTGCTCGCGCGACCTGCGCGTCGAAGGGCGCCGCCCGCTCGTCCAGGTAACCGGGCGCCTTGACCGTGCGGCACGCGCTGGCGTCTCCCATCACCAGCAGCGCCACCCGCGCGGCGCGGGCGCCGATCTCCCTTCCGGCTTCGATACACCGCTCGGGCGCGAGCGGTTCCCCGATGCCGAGTCCCTCGATCGGGGCATCCGCCCACCCGGTCCGCTCCAGCAGCCAGGCACCGACGGCCAGCGAGGGCGGCAGTTCACGCTCGTGGGCGGTGTCCGTGGCGCGGCCCAGGCGTACGTCCAGGTCGACCCCGAATCCACCGAAGGAGCCCGGGGTGCCCTGCGGAAACGGTCCGCGCCCGCTCTCCCCGGCGGGCCCGAGGACCACCAGCAGGTCCGGGCGGGAGGCGGCGAGCACGCCGAGGGCGTCCGCGCACGCCGCCCGCGCGGCGTCCAGTTCGGGTGCCGCACCCGCGGCGACCTCGGGCACGAGCAGGGGAGGGCAGGGGCAGACTGCGGCGGCGACAAGCATGATCGGCAGGGTACGCCGTCAGCGCCGGCTGTCGGGGCCGGCCGGCGAGCCGCGGCCGCGGACCGGCCCTGTCGGGTCAGTCGCAGCCGCAGCCGCTGCCCGTGGCGACCGGCAGCGGCGCCGGTACGCCGATCTTCGGCAGACCGAGCATGACACCCGCCGGCTTGGCGGCCTCCGCGGCGTTGCGCTTCTCCCAGGCGTCCCCCGCGCGCGTGCGGCGCACGTCGAGGACGGGGCCTTCGGCGAGGAGGTGGTGCGGGGCGGCGTAGGTCACCTCGACGGTGACCACGTCACCGGGGCGCACCTCCTGCTCCGGCTTGGTGAAGTGGACCAGGCGGTTGTCGGCGGCGCGGCCGGAGAGACGGTGGGTGGCGCCGTCCTTGCGGCCCTCGCCCTCGGCGACCATGAGGTCGAGCTTGCGGCCGACCTGCTTCTTGTTCTCCTCCCAGGAGATCTCCTCCTGGAGGGCGACGAGCCGCTCGTAGCGCGCCTGGACGACCTCCTTGGGGATCTGGTCCTCCATGGTCGCGGCCGGGGTGCCGGGGCGCTTGGAGTACTGGAAGGTGAAGGCCTGCGCGAACCGCGCCTCGCGGACGACGTGCAGCGTCTGCTCGAAGTCCTCCTCGGTCTCGCCGGGGAAGCCGACGATGATGTCGGTGGTGATCGCGGCGTGCGGGATGGCGGCGCGGACCTTCTCGATGATCCCGAGGTACCGCTCCTGCCGGTAGGAGCGGCGCATCGCCTTCAGCACGGTGTCCGAGCCGGACTGGAGCGGCATGTGCAGCTGCGGCATCACGTTCGGTGTCTCGGCCATCGCGGCGATGACGTCGTCGGTGAAGTCGCGCGGGTGCGGCGAGGTGAAGCGGACGCGCTCCAGGCCCTCGACCTTCCCGCAGGCGCGCAGCAGCTTGCTGAAGGCCTCGCGGTCGCCGATGTCGGAGCCGTAGGCGTTGACGTTCTGCCCGAGGAGCGTGATCTCGGAGACGCCCTCGGCGACCAGCGCCTCGATCTCGGCGAGGATGTCGCCGGTACGGCGGTCCTTCTCCTTGCCGCGCAGGGCCGGGACGATACAGAAGGTGCAGGTGTTGTTGCAGCCGACGGAGATCGACACCCAGGCCGCGTAGGCGCTCTCGCGCCGGGTCGGCAGGGTGGACGGGAAGGCCTCCAGCGACTCGGCGATCTCGACCTGCGCCTCCTCCTGCACGCGCGCGCGTTCCAGCAGCACCGGCAGCTTGCCGATGTTGTGCGTGCCGAAGACGACATCCACCCAGGGCGCCTTCTTCACGATGGTGTCGCGGTCCTTCTGCGCGAGGCAGCCGCCGACCGCGATCTGCATGCCGGGCCGGGAGGCCTTCCTCGGCGCGAGCCGGCCGAGGTTGCCGTACAGCCGGTTGTCGGCGTTCTCCCGCACGGCGCACGTGTTGAAGACGACGACGTCGGCGTCCCCGTCCGAGCCCTCGGGTGCCCGCACGTACCCGGCCTCTTCGAGCAGCCCGGACAATCGCTCGGAATCGTGGACGTTCATCTGGCACCCGTAGGTGCGGATCTCGTAGCTCTTGGGTGCTTGAACGTCCACTGCCGGGCTCCGGTCGCTGCTGCTGGTCATGCCCTCAAGGGTAGGCGCTTCCGGAGGGCCCTCCGCTTGACGCCGTTGTGGCCGATTTGCCGCTTACGCTCCGCCGTGGGGGCGGCTTCGGGCCATACATACAAGGCCGGTACGCGGCCGGCGGCGCCGGAAACCCGGTGGAGGTCCCGACCCCGGCGTGCCTATGGTCGCCGAATGAGTACCCGGACCTTCCGAATCACCGTGCGCGGCGTCTTCGACGGCCTCACCGACGCCCAGCGGGCCGCGCTCCTTGCCGACGCCGCCACGCACGACGTGCTGCGCGCCGCGTTCACCCCCGAGGGGAACCTCACCTACGACATCGCCGCCCGGCCTGCCTTCGTCTTCCGCTTCTCCGACACCGGGGAGGAAGAGGAGGACATCCTGGAGGCGACCGAGCGGGCCGAAGAGGCGGCGAAGACCTGGCTGGCCGAGCGCGGCTACGGCTTCAAGAACCTCCGGTCCACCGCCGAGGACCTCTCCCAGGCACCCCTGGGCAAGCGTCAGCGCCGCGCCGCGCGATCACTCGGGGCATAAACTTGAGTAGTCAAGGAGATGGCAATCAGTATGGGGAACAGTGACCCATGAGTGAGGCTCTGGACGCGACGTTGCGGCTGGTGAGAGCGCAGGCGGCGCTCGTACGGCGCTTCGACGCCCGGCTGAGCGGGCTGCACGGCATCAGCCTCGCCGACTTCACCCTGCTGCTGCGCCTGGAGCAGGCACCCGGCGGCCGGATGCGCCGGGTCGACCTCGCCGACGCGCTGGGACTGACGGCCTCCGGCGTCACGCGCGGACTGGCTCCGCTGGAGCGGATCGGGCTGGTGACCCGCGAACCGGACGCCCGGGACGCGCGCGTCGCCTACGCCTCGCTGACCACGACGGGCCGGCGGCGGTTGCGGGAGATGCTGGCCACGGCCGAAGAGACCGCCACCGAGATCTTCGCCGGGCCGGCCTGGGCCGAGGAGGACATCGCACTGCTCTCGGGCCTCCTGACCCGGCTCGGCGGCACCGGACTCTCCGGCCGCTGAGGACCTGGGAAGGGCGCGGGCCGCCGGCTCCTCCCGGACGGCGTCCCGCGCCTCGGCCTTCGTCGCCGCCACCGGACGCGCCGCCTTCGCTGACGGACCCTCAGCGTGGCCCACGTCACGGCGAGTTGTGGCTGGTTTGTGAGGGGCCAGTGCGCGCGGTCATGGCATGCTCATGGCCGTCACCGAGTTACCCGCCGGTTCTACCCATAAGTAGCCCGCCCCGGTACCTCTCTGCCACCCCCCACTTCACTCAGGACCGACCTTGCGCAGACGCATGAGGCACAGGCGTGCCCTGCTGCCCGCCTTCGCCGTGACCGCTCTCTTCCTCGCCTCGGCCTGCTCGGCGCCCGCACCGCGCGCCGAGCAGCCGGCGGCCGGCGATCCCGCACAGCAGATCAAAACCGACGACCGTCCCGCCGACGGCACGGACCATTCACTCACCGTAGCCCCGGCTCCCACCGCCACCGCGACCGCCACGGCGAGTCCGGGCCGTGGGCAGCGAGCGCACAGGACCACGCTCGCCGTCAGCTCGTACGACAGCCGCACCCGTCGTGCCGTCATCTCCGACCACCCCAGGAAGAGCGGGAGTTCACCGAGCGCTCCCGCTCCTTCCACCGGCTCCTCCGCTTCCCCCGGCTCCTCCGCCGCACCGCACGAGGCCGCCGTGGGCGACGTGATCGCCAGTGCGCCCGCGCCCGGGGCGCCCCACGGGCTGCTCGCCAAGGTCACCGAGGTGATCGGCGAGACGGAGCGCGGCACCGAGGTGCGGACGGAACCGGCCACGCTCAACGCGTTGCTGGGCGACGACACGGCGAAGGGCGACGTGCCCGTCGACCCGTCGTCGTTCACCGTCGACAAGCTGCTGCCCGATGTGCGGGTGTCCTGGTCGAAGGCTGGTGACGTGCACGTCGGCCCCAAGGGCGCGAAGGTCCCGCTCGGCAGTCTGCGGCTCGACGTGAGCGCCGAGGTGCCGACCGCCCAGGACGCCCCGGTCTCCGCCACCGCCTCGGTGAAGGGCTTCGTCCAGGTCGCTCCGCAGGTCGACTTCGCCTACGGCGGCACCGGCGTCGACGCGGCGCCCGGTTCCGCCTACCTCGGTGTGTCCGGTGACTGGACCTCCGGGTGGGCGGTCCGGGGCCGCGCCGCCGCCGCCACCGGAACCCCGCTGCGCATCCCGTTCGCCAAGCTGCACGCCGACCCCGTCCTTCAGGTCGGCCCCGTCCCCGTCGTCGTCAACCTGGACCTGACCTGCTATCTGCAGATCAGCGGCGACGGGCACGTCACCGTCGACGTCGAGCAGAGCCTCAAGGGCGACTTCAAGGCCGGGGGCACCTTCGGCCCGGCCAAGGGGTGGACGCCGGTCAGCTCCGCGGACATCACCAGCACCCCGGTGCGCGCCTCCGTCACCACCGCCGGGGACCTGAAGACGGCACTCGGCGCCGAGGCCTCGGTCGGCCTGTACGGCACCGTCGGCGTCACCGCCGACCTGGCCCCGTACCTGCGCGGCGAAGCCTCCGGGAAGGTCACCGCCTCCACCGACGGAAGCGAACCGAGGGCGGAAGGCGCCTGGGCGCTCTACGGCGGGGTCGACCTGTCCGGGGCCCTCCGACTGCAGCTGTCCATATTCGGCACGCCGGTCATCCAGCGGAGCGTCCCGCTGGGCGCCCTGCACCGCGAGTGGAAGCTGGCGGGCGGCTCCCTGAAGTCGTAGACGCCAGGGCGGGAGCGGACCATCCCGCCACCCCGACCGGCGCGGGGGCCTCGAGCCGCGGCCCCCGCGCGCAGACGCCGCACTCACCGCCGCGACGGACACCGGCGCGGCCCCGGACGACGCCGACGCGACCGACCCGGGCGATGCCCCCGGACTTCGCCGAGGCGACCGAGACCGGCGCAGGTGTCAGGCTGCGCCGCCCGGTATCCAGCCCTGGCGGCGCAGCACCGCCGACACGTCCGGTGCCCGGTAGTGCTCCCCCTTGAGGACCTTTCCGTCGGCCCGGCGGACGACCTGCCCGTCCGGGCCGAGCTTGCTCATGTTGGCGCGGTGGATCTCGGTGAGCACCTCGTCGAGGTCGATACCGTGGACCAGAGCCGTGCCGTACGCCACGTAGACCACGTCCGCCAGCTCGTGCGCGAGCCGGTCCAGCGGGCCCTCGACCGCGACCTCGGCGACCTCCGCGGCCTCCTCGGCGAGCAGTTCCCCCCGATGGGCGGCGAGCGCGGAGGACACCTCCCTCGGCGTACTGCGGGCGTCGAGGCCGAAGGCGAGGTGGAACTCACGGACGAGATCGGCGGGCGAAGTGCTCATACCGGGACTCTAACGGCCACCGCTGACAGCGCCCCCGGGCCGCGGCCGGATCCCGGAGTGACCTCGGCCCTGGTCAGCGGCGCGCGTCGCCTGGCAGGATCGCCGCATGTCCAAGATGTTCCCCCTGATCAGCAGGCGCCGGGCGCTGCAGAGCGCGGCCGCCGGTGTCGTGGCCCTCGGGCTGCTGCTGTGGTGGCTGCTGCCCTTGGGTGAGACGCCGCCGAGCGGGACGATCGTCTTCAGCACCGGTACGTCCCGGGGCGTCTACCAGGAGTACGGCGAGCGGCTGCGCACCGAGCTGGCCAGGGACATGCCGGGGCTGGAGGTGAAGCTGCTCAACAGCGCCGGTTCGCAGGAGAACGTCCAGCGGGTGGCGACCGGGAAGGCCGACTTCACCATCGCGGCGGCCGACGCGGTGGAGACGTACGAGCTGCGGCACGGCGGCAGTGCGGGGCGGCTTCGCGGTGTGGCCCGGCTCTACGACGACTACGTGCACCTCGTCGTGCCCCGCGGCTCGGACATCCGTACCGTCGCGGATCTGCGGCACAAGCGGGTGGCGACCGGGCTGCCCGACTCCGGCGTGCGGCTGATCGCCGACCGGGTGCTGAGGGCGGCCGGCATCGACCCCCGGAAGGACATCACCCCGGTCGCGGACGGCATAGACACCGGGCCCGGCCGGCTGCAGCAGGGGAAGATCGACGCCTTCTTCTGGTCGGGCGGGCTGCCCACGAAGGGGCTGTTGACCCTCGCGAAGAAGTCCGCCTTCACGTTCGTGCCGATCGACGGTGACCTCATCACCCAGCTGCACAGCCAGGGGCAGGGGGCGCGCTACTACCGGGCCGCCAACATCCCCGAGTCCGCCTACCCGGCCGTGCAGCAGGGCACGCAGGTGCCGACGATCGCCGTGTCCAACCTCCTGATGACCCGCAAGGACATGGACCCCCGGCTGACCGAGTGGGTGACGCGTACGGTGATCAAGAGCCGTGACGACATCGGCGCCCACGTCCACTCCGCGCAGCTGGTCGACCTGCGCACCGCCATCTACACCGACCCGCTGCCCCTGCAGGAGGGCGCCCGGCGGTACTACCGGTCGATGAAGCCCTAGCCGGTCCGCCGTCGAAAGGGCAGCCCTGTCGAGAGGGCAGCCCTGGAGCCTGTCGCCCTAGGACTCCTGCCGGCTGTCCGTGTTCCGTGGCACCGAGACCGTCACCCGCAGTCCCCGCGGCTCGTGGTGGGCGTACTCGATCGCGCCGCCGCCGGCCGCCAGCAGGGCGCGAGTGATGGACAGGCCCAGGCCTGAGCCCTTGACGTTCTGGTGGCGTCCGCTGCGCCAGAAACGGTCGCCCACGCGCGCGAGTTCCTCGTCGGTGAGGCCGGGGCCGGTGTCCGTGACGACCACCGTCGAGGTGTCGCCGTCGGCGGAGACGGTGACCTCGACCGTGCCGCCGTCGGGGGTGAACTTGACGGCGTTGTCGATCACCGCGTCCAGCGCGCTGGACAGGGCGATCGGATCGGCCCAGGCGGTGGTGGGCGGGCAGTCGCCGGTGAGCCGGACGCCCTTGGCCTGGGCGGCCGGTGACCAGGCGGCGACCCGCTCCTCGGCCATGGCGCCGATGTCGGTCAACTGGAGATCGGCCGCGGCATGCTCGGCCAGCGCCAGGTCGAGCAGGTCGTCCAGGACCTGCGCGAGGCGCTTGCCCTCGGTGCGGACCGAGGCGATCTCCTCGTTGTCCTCGGGAAGTTCGAGGGCGAGCAGTTCGATGCGCAGCAGCAGCGCCGAGAGCGGGTTGCGCAGCTGGTGCGAGGCGTCGGCGACGAAGGCGCGCTGCTGCTCCAGCACGTCCTCGACGTGGTCCGCCATCTCGTTGAACGAGCGGGCCAGCCGTCTGAGTTCCGGCGGCCCCCCGGCGGCCGCGACCCGGGACTTGAGGCGTCCGGTGGCGATGTCGTGGGTGGTGGCGTCCAGGACCCGTACCGGTCTGAGCACCCAGCCGGTCAGGCGCAGTGCCGCGCCGACCGCGAGCAGCATCGCCGCGATCTCGCCGGCTCCGATGAACAGCCAGCCGCGCAGGATCCGCGACCGCATCTGCCCCGTGGGCGAGTCGGTGACCACGACCGCCACGACGTCCCCGTCGCGGATCACCGGCGAGGCGACGATCAGCCGGTTGCGCTGCCAGGGCCACACCTGCCGCGGGTCGTGGCTGCGCCGGCTGAGCAGCGCCTCGTCGAACGCCGCCCGCATCTCCCCCGTGCGCGGTACGAACCAGTCGCCGGGTGCGTTGGCCATCGCCGAACCGTTGCGGTAGAAGACCCCGGCACGGATGCCGTAGACGCCGTAGTAGCTCTCCAGTTCGCTGCGCAGGGTCTCCCCGCGCTCGTCCCCGGTGGTGCGTCGGGAGCCCCCGGGCGCGTCGGTGACGAACTGGGCGAGCGCGGCGAAGCGTGCCGTGTCGTCGATCCGGTCGACGACGACCCGCTGCTGCTGGCCGGCGGCCACGCTGATGGCGAGCGGGACGCCGAGCGCGAGCAGGACGGCCGCCAGCAGGACGATGAGCAGCGGGAGGAGCCGTGTGCGCACCCGTCCCCGCTAGGCGGCCGGGGCGACGAGCCGGTAGCCGACGCCGCGTACGGTCTCGATCAGCGCGGGCATGCGCAGTTTGGCCCGCAAGGAGGCGACGTGCACCTCCAGGGTGCGGCCGGTGCCCTCCCAGCTGGTGCGCCAGACCTCGCTGATGATCTGCTCCCGCCGGAAGACCACCCCGGGCCGCTGGGCGAGCAGCGCGAGCAGGTCGAACTCCTTGCGGGTGAGTTGGACGACCGAACCGTCCACGCTGACCTGGCGGGTGGGCAGTTCGATGCGCACCGGACCGAGGTGCAGGGCGCTCTCGCCGCCGGTGGCCGGGTCCTCGTGGGCGGTGCGCCGGCTGACGGCGTGGATGCGGGCGAGCAGTTCGCCGGTGTCGTACGGCTTCACCACGTAGTCGTCGGCGCCCAGGTTGAGCCCGTGGATGCGGGAGCGGACGTCGGAGCGCGCGGTGACCATGATCACCGGTGTGCTGGTGCGCATGCGGATCTTGCCGCAGACCTCGTAGCCGTCCTGGTCGGGCAGGCCCAGGTCGAGCAGGACCACGCCGAATCCGGCGCTCTCGGGGACGAGGGCCTGCAGGGCCTCCTCGCCGCTGCGCGCGTGGGTGACGTCGAAACCGTGCCGCGCGAGGACGGCGGACAGGGCCGCGGCGACGTGGTTGTCGTCCTCGACGAGGAGCAGTCTCATCCCGGCCCCCTCCGGTTCAGCGGTCGTACGGTCTCGGTTCTCGGTCTTGTGATCACGTGCACGTGCGCGTGCACCATGGCAGTGACGCTGATGGACAAGGACGGCGTCAAGAGCGTTCCGGTTGCCCGCCCCTTCCGTTATCCGGCCGATACGCACGCAGGCGACAAGTGCTACGACACGTGTCCGATTGCTATCGGATCGTGATGCTCAGATCTCCCTCAGATGTGATGACGCAGGTCAAAGCCACTCACTACTGTCCACGGAAACCCGAGGAGGACGGAGCCTGAGAGCGATGACCAATGTATCGGTGGCCAAGGAAGACGTGGCCACGTCAGACGAACTGGTCGTCCTGAGGAGCGTCAACAAGCACTTCGGCGCGTTGCACGTGCTCCAGGACATCGACCTGACGATCGCCCGCGGCGAGGTCGTCGTGGTCATCGGGCCCTCCGGGTCCGGAAAGTCGACGCTGTGCCGCACCATCAACCGCCTCGAGACGATCGATTCGGGCGCCATCACGATCGACGGCAAGCCCTTGCCGCACGAGGGCCGGGAACTGGCACGGCTGCGGGCGGACGTCGGGATGGTCTTCCAGTCGTTCAACCTCTTCGCGCACAAGACCGTGCTCGAGAACGTGATGCTGGGCCAGCTCAAGGTCCGCAAGGCGGACAAGAAGCAGGCCGAGGAGAAGGCGCGGGCTCTGCTGGACCGGGTCGGTGTGGGCACGCAGGCCGACAAGTACCCCGCCCAGCTGTCCGGCGGCCAGCAGCAGCGTGTCGCCATCGCGCGGGCGCTGGCGATGGGCCCGAAGGTCATGCTCTTCGACGAGCCGACCTCCGCCCTCGACCCCGAGATGATCAACGAGGTCCTCGAGGTCATGCAGCAGCTCGCCCGCGAGGGCATGACGATGATCGTCGTCACCCACGAGATGGGCTTCGCACGTTCGGCTGCAAACCGTGTGGTCTTCATGGCGGACGGCCGGATCGTCGAACAGGCTGCGCCCGACCAGTTCTTCAGCAACCCGCGCAGCGACCGGGCCAAGGACTTCCTGTCCAAGATCCTGCACCACTGACGGTGCGGGCCCCGGCACCCGCACTTTCCGGGCCGCTTCCCGCAGACGGACCTCGTTCCTCACCACTCAAAGGATGTTCAGCATGAAGCTCCGCAAGGTCACCGCCGCCTCGGCCGTCCTCGTCGCCCTCTCCGTCGCCGCCACCGCGTGCGGCGGCGACAACAAGGACGACGACAGCTCCTCCGGTGGCGGCAAGAAGATCACCGTCGGCATCAAGTTCGACCAGCCGGGCATCGGCCAGAAGACCCCGCAGGGCTACTCGGGCTTCGACGTCGACGTGGCCACCTATGTCGCCAAGAAGCTCGGTTACGGCGCCGACCAGATCGAGTGGAAGGAGTCGAAGAGCGCGGACCGCGAGACGATGCTCCAGCGCGGTGACGTCCAGTTCATCGCCGCCTCCTACTCCATCACCCCGGAGCGCCAGCAGAAGGTCGACTTCGCCGGCCCCTACCTGCTGGCCCACCAGGACGTGCTTCTCCGCGCGGACGAGACGAAGATCAAGTCGCCGGCGGACCTCAACAACAAGAACCTGTGTTCCGTGGCCGGTTCGACCTCGGCGCAGAACGTCAAGAAGACGCTGGCCCCGAAGGCGAACCTGCAGACGTACCCGACGTACTCCGCGTGCCTGTCCGGTCTGCAGAGCGGCGCCATCGACGCCCTCACCACGGACGACTCGATCCTCGCCGGCTACGCCTCCCAGTCCCAGTTCAAGGGCAAGTTCAAGCTGGGTGGCTTCAAGATGACCAACGAGAACTACGGCATCGGCGTCAAGAAGGGCAGCGACCTCAAGGCCAAGATCAACAAGGCCCTCGAGGAGATGGTCTCCGACGGTTCGTGGGAGGCGGCCGTGAAGAAGAACTTCGGCCCGGCCAACTACAAGAACGAGCCCGCCCCGAAGATCGGCGACATCAAGAGCTGAGGCAACGCCCCACCGGCGCGCCGCCGTTCCTGACGGCGGCGGCGCGCCTGGGCATCCCTACACGCGGAAGCGCGGGAGATCGTGTTCGACTTTCTTGACAAGTACGACGTGCTGGGAGCCTTCTGGACGACGGTGCAGCTGACCCTGCTGTCCGCCGTGGGCTCCCTGGTCTGGGGCACCTTGCTGGCCGCCATGCGGGTCGGCCCGGTGCCGCTGATGCGTGGTTTCGGCACCGCGTACGTGAACATCGTGCGGAACATCCCGCTGACGGTGATCATCCTGTTCTCCTCGCTCGGCCTCAGCCAGACTCTGGGCATCACCCTCGGTGCACAGGACTTCAAGGTCCAGGGCTTCCGGCTGGCCGTGCTCGGTCTGATCGTCTACACCTCGGCCTTCGTGTGTGAGGCGATCCGCGCCGGCATCAACACCGTGCCGGTCGGCCAGGCGGAAGCCGCGCGGGCCATCGGCCTCAACTTCACGCAGGTGCTGGGGCTGATCGTGCTGCCGCAGGCGTTCCGCGCGGCCATCGGCCCGCTGACCAACGTGCTGATCGCGTTGACCAAGAACACGACGGTGGCTGCCGCGATCGGCGTGGCGGAGGCGGCATTCCTGATGAAGGAGATGATCGAGAACGAGGCGCAGCTGCTGTTGATCTCCGCGATCATCGCCTTCGGGTTCGTGTGTCTGACCCTGCCGACCGGGCTGCTCCTCGGGTGGGTCGGCAAGAAGATGGCGGTGAAGCGATGAATTCCGTCCTGTACGACGCGCAGGGTCCCCGCGCCAAGCGGCGCAACATCCTCTACACGGCCCTCTTCGTGCTGGCCCTCGTGGCCGTCGTGTGGTGGGTCTACAAGGCCCTCGACGACAAGGGCCAGCTGGCCTGGGCCCTGTGGAAGCCCTTCTTCAGCGGCACGGAGGCGTACTCGACGTACATCTGGCCCGGCCTGGAGAACACCCTGAAGGCAGCGGCGCTGGCGATGGTCATCGCGCTTCCCCTCGGGGCCGTCCTCGGCATAGCCCGGCTCTCGGACCACGCGTGGGTGCGCGTCCCGGCCGCGGTCGTGGTCGAGTTCTTCCGCGCGATCCCCGTCCTGGTTCTGATGATCTTCGGGCTCGCGCTCTTCGCCCAGTACACCAACGTGAGTTCGGACGACCGTCCGTTCTACGCGGTGGTGACCGGTCTGGTGCTGTACAACGCGTCGGTGCTCGCCGAGATCGTCCGCGCGGGCATCCTCGCCCTGCCGAAGGGCCAGTCCGAGGCGGCCATGGCGATCGGCCTGCGCAAGGGTCAGGTGATGCGGCTCATCCTGCTGCCGCAGGCGGTCACCACGATGCTCCCGGCGCTCGTCAGCCAGCTGGTGGTCATCGTGAAGGACACCGCCCTCGGCGGTGCGGTGCTCACCTTCCCCGAGCTGCTGGCCTCGGCCAACACGATGGCCGGTTACTACGGCAACATCATCGCCTCCCTGACCGTCGTGGCAGTGATCTTCGTGGTCATCAACTTCTCCCTGACCTCGTTCGCGAGCTGGCTGGAGAGCCGGCTGCGGCGCGGCAAGAAGTCGACCGGGGCTGTGCTCAGCGTCGACGACACCGCGGGCATCGCCGGAGCCGCGGGGACGGGAACCGCGGCCTGACACCCGATCAGACCCGAATGCACCACCCGGAGGCAGTGGCATGATCGCCACTGCCTCCGTTCGCTTGACGCAAACTCTGCCAATGGGTTGCATACGTTCTGTGATCGTGCACCCCGCTCCACCTTCCTGTTCACTTGTCTCCGTCAGGGCATCGTCACGGGCAGGGGGCGCCGCGTCATGGACCCGGTGATCATCGTCGGAGCGGGGCCCGTCGGGCTCACGCTGGCCCTGGCCCTGGCCCGGCAGGAGGTGCCGACCGTCGTCCTGGACGAGGGCCCCGGCAAGGACGAACCCCGCCCGGCGCGCACCGTCGTCCTGCGCGAGGACACCACCGCCCTGCTGGAGCGGCTGACCGGGGTCGCACTCGGTGAACACGGCGTGCGCTGGGCCGGATGGCGGTCTCTGCGGCGCAAGCAGGTGATGAGCGAGGTCGCTTTCGACGAGGCCGACCCCGCCGCCCCGCTGCACATCGCCCAGCACGTCCTCACGCACGCCCTGCGCAGCGCCGTCGCCGACGAGCCGCTGGTGAAGACGGTGGTGGACAGCCGCCTGGACTCGATAGAGCAGGAGCGTTCCGGCGTCACCGCGCACACCCGCGGCCCCAGGGCCACCTGGTGGCGCGGCAGCTATCTGGTCGGGTGCGACGGCACACGCTCGACGGTGCGCAAACTCCAGGACATCCGCTTCCCGGGCCGTACGGCGGTGGAACGGCACGCGGTCGCCGCGCTGCGCACGGAACTTCCGTGGGAGGGTCAGGCGTTGCTCCATCGGATGCCGCCGTGGCGGCAGTCCGGGCCCTCGGCCGGGGAGGTGACCGCCCGCCCCCTCCCGGACGGCGTGTGGCGCCTGGACTGGCTGCTGCCGCCGGGCAAGGACCTGGTCACGCCCGAGGTTCTGGTGGCCCGGATCCGCGAGACCCTCGCGGGCTGGACCGGCGGTTCCACACCGGCGTACGACCTGCTCGACACCGGTGTCCACACCGTGCACCACCGGCTGGCCCGCCGGTGGCGCGCCGGTCGCGTCTTCCTCGCCGGGGACGCGGCGCATCTGCTCGGCGCTTTCGGCACCCAGGGGCTCGACGAGGGCCTGCGGGACGCCGACAACCTCTCCTGGAAGCTGGCCGTCGCCTGGCACCGCGGCCCGCACGAGGCGCTGCTGGACAGCTACCAGGCCGAGCGGCGCGCGGTGGTCGCCGCCCGGCTGCGCGCCGCCGACCAGGCGCTGCCGGTGCTGCGCGGCGGGGGCGGGCTGCGCCACATCGTGCCGGGCGCGGCCAGGGGCCACGACGGGTTGCTCACGGACGCTCACCTCGGGCGCGGGCCGCTCGGCACGTCGGGGGTGTACGCCGACTCGCCGCTCGCGCCCCGGCACCTGGAGGCGGAGATCCCGGTCGACACCCCGCCCGGCGCACCGGTCACGGACGTGCGGGTCACGGCGGAGGACGGTTCCTTCGTCCAACTGCGCGACCGGCTCGGCCGGGGAGCGCTGCTCGTCGTCCTGATCGCGCCGGGCACAGGCGTGTGGGACCGCAAGCACTGGGTCTCCGCCGGGGTGATGCCCAGGCTCGCCGCCGCCGTGACCGCGCTGCCGCACCCCGCCGAGCTGCTGGTCGCCGAGAGCTACCCGGGTGCCCCGGCGCACAGCGTGCTGCTCGTGCGCCCCGACGGCCACCTGGTCACCGCGTTGAGCGGGGTCCGCCCGGCCGACCTGTACGCGGCGGCCGAGGCCTCGGTGGGGGGCGTGGTGAAGCAGGAGGCGGAGGCCGGCTCCGGCGCGCGCTGACCGGGGGCTCTGTCACGCTCTGTCCACATGGTGACAGTGGATTGACCGGAGTACGGCAGCGTGCTGTACTCCGGATCGTGACCGACACCTGTGTACGCCTGTGGCGGAGGGTCCATATGGACCTCGTCCGCTACGCGGGCTGCGTGTGTCGCCCGTCCTGCTGAATTCGCACCTTCTCTCCTTTCCGGGCGCCGTCGCGCGCCCGTTCCGCGAAGCATCCTCAGGACGGTGTACGTGTCTGTGTCCTCCCCCACCGCATCCCCTGCCGCCGGCTCGGCGCCCACCCAGGCGGACCTCCTCGACTTCGTACGGCGCACGGCGGCCGACGCCGAATTGATCGCCTCTCTTCCGCTCGACCCCGAGGGCCGCACCTGGGTGCGGCTGGAGGGGCCCGGCGGCAGCGAGGCCTGGCTGATCGGCTGGCCGCCCGGCACCGGCACCGGCTGGCACGACCACGCCGATTCGGTCGGCGCCTTCCTCACCGCCTCGGGCGAACTCAAGGAGTACTCCCTCGCCGTCCGGCTGCCCACCGACGGCTGGAAGACCCTGGAACTCACCGAGGGCGTCGACCACGAACGCCGGCTGGCCGCCGGGAAGGGCCGTGCCTTCGGCCGTCACCATGTGCACGAAGTGCTCAACGAGTCCCCCGACCGGCACGCGATCTCCGTCCACGCCTACTACCCGCCGCTGCCACGGATCCGCCGCTACAGCCGCACGGGTCAGGTACTGCGTCTGGAGCAGGTCGAACGCCCGGAGGACTGGCAGTGACCGGCAGGATGGGCAGCGCACGGGTGGACAGCGAGGAGTCGACGGTGAGCGCGAGGGACGAGGGGCCGGCCGGCGGGAACGAGTCGGCCGTCGGCGCGACGGGTGAACGCCCCGTCGGCAGCACGGATCCGGTGGTGCACGGGAGCGGTTCGGCGGTGCGCGGGAGCGGTTCGGCGGCGCGCGAGAGCGGTGAACAGCCCGTCGGCATCGATGAGTTGCTGGAGTCGGTGCGTGCCGGGTACCGGCGCATCGAGGCACGGGACGCTCATGAGGCCGCGCAGGACGGTGACGCGCTGCTGGTCGACATCCGGTACGCGGCCCTGCGCGAGCGGGACGGGCTGATCCCCGGCGCCCTCGTCGTCGAGCGCAACGAACTGGAGTGGCGCCTCGACCCGCGGGGCAGCCACCGCGCACCCCAGGCCACCGGACACGACCTGCGCGTCGTGGTGATCTGCAATGAGGGCTACGCCTCCAGCCTGGCCGCAGCCTCTCTCCATCAGCTGGGCCTGCACCGGGCGACGGATCTGGTGGGCGGCTTCCAGGCGTGGCGGGCGGCCGGACTACCGGTGGAGCCGGTGAAGTCCTGAGCGGCACGGTGTACGGCCCGGTCATGCGCCGGGCCGTACACCTGAGTTGTGCCGGCGTCGTCCCTGGCGACCGTGCGGGTCCGTGCCGTGCGCCCAGCCGGCCGGTCGCCCTCGGAAAACGGAACGAACCCCCGTGCGGGCACGGAGGTTCATGACACGGTGTCATTCCTTGGCCGTGGCCACCGTGACCGCCCGCACCCGCAGCGCCGCCCGCCCCGGGACGGCACTGGCCACCAGAGCGAGGAGTCCGGCGACCGCGACGACCGCGACGTAGAGCAGGGGCGCGACCGCGGGGGCCGCGTGGCCCGTCATGCCCAGGCTGAACGCGGTGAGCACGGCGAGGGCGATACCGCTGCCGAGCACCGTGGCGAGGAGCAGGACGGACAGCACCTCGGTGCGCAGCATGCGCAGCACCTGCCGGCGGGTGGCTCCCGCGAGGCGGAGCAGGGCGAACTCCCGGACACGCTCCGCGACCGACATGGCGAGCGTGTTGACGACCGCGATGGCGGTGAAGGCCAGGACGAGCCCCATGGCGAGAAAGTTGACCTCGGCGTTCGTCTGCTGTCGGTCGGCCTGGAGGTCGTCGGCGGCGGCCGGCGAAAGAATCCGCATCCCCGGGAACTCACGGAGCGTAGTCGCGAGTTGTGTCTGTGTACGGGTCGTGCCGACGAGGACGGAGGAGGCGAGCGGGTTGTCGACGTGGCGGGCCACGAGGTCGTGGGCGAAGGTGAGATCGCCGAACCCGAGACCGCGGGCGTAGACGGCGGCGACGGTGAGCGTGGCGGGCGTGCCGTCGCCGAGCGTGAGTTTCAAGGTGCTCCCGGGCTCCAAGTGGTGGTGCTCGGCGGCGAGTTCGCTGACGGCGACGGTATCGGGGGCGAGTCGGTCGAGGGAGCCGGCGGTGACCTCGGGGTCCCAGGTGCGGGTGAGGCCGCCCGAGGTGACGCCCTGCGCCGGGTACTTGTCCAGGCCGACGCGGACGGTCGTGCGGACCACTTCGGTGACGGTGTCGTGCCGTGCGCGCAGCCGCTGCGCGGCCTCGGCGGGGACGCCCGGCCCCTCGGCGGAGACGACCCAGTCGGCGGCTCGGACGCCTTCGCGGGCCTGGGCGCGGGCGGCGTCGCCGAGCGTGGACTGGACGAACAGGACGGTGCAGGTCATGCCGACGAGCAAGGTGAGGGGGGTGATGACGGAGGCCATGCGTGCGGCGTTGCCGCGCAGGTTGGCGGTGGCCAGGCGGCCGCCGTGACCGGTGAGCCGGAGCGGGCCGGCGAGCAGCAGCGCGGCGGCCTTGACCAGGAGGGGACCGAGCAGGGCGACGGAGGTGGACAGGAGGACGACGGCGAGGAACGTCACGGGTGTCGAGGCGGGTTCGGTGCGCAGGGAGGTGAGGACGGCGACGAGGACGACTCCGCCGGTGAGGAGCAGCAGGCCGGCGGCGATACGGCCCCAGGCGGGACGGGTGCGTTCGGACCTGGCCTCGGCCAGGGCTTCGGCCGGGCGGATCCTGGCGACCCTGCGGGAGGCGATCCGGGCCGCGGCCCAGGCGCCGAGCAGGGTGGCGGCGAGGGCGGCGAACGGCGGGAAGACACTGACGGTGTGCTCGAGCGTGGCGGGTACGGCTCCCAGGGCGACGAACCGGGCGTGCAACCAGCCGCCCAGCGGCAGACCGAGCAGTGCACCGGCCGTGCCCGCCGCCGCGCCGACGATCAGCGCCTCCCGGCCGAGCAGCTTGCGGATCTGTCCGGGCGTGGCGGCGATGGCGCGGAGCAGGGCGAGTTCGCGGTGGCGCTGCTGGACGGTGAGCGCGAAGGTGCCGACGACCACGAGCACGGCCACGAGCAGCGAGGTGCCCCCCATGGCACCGCCCATGCTGACCAGCCGGACGCGGGCGGCGGCCGCGTCCAGGAACTCGACGGGCCCGCGGGCGTCACCGGTGCAGACCTGGGCGGTGGTGCCGTGCAGCGCCTTCGCCACGGCCTGCCGCACCCGCTCCGGGTCGGTGCCCTTGGCCGGCAGCACGCCGAGCGCCGTGACCTGCCCGGGGTGTGCGGCCAGTCTGCGGGCCTCGCCGGCGGTGAAGAAGAGGGACGTCTGGTGGCGTACAGCGGTGGCCGGGGTGGCGATACCGGTGATCCGGTACGCGCGCGGAGCCTGGGTGGACTGCACGGTGAGCCGGTCACCGGGCCGCAGGTGGGCCCGTGCGGCGAGGTCACTGTCGACGACCAGGTCACCGGCCGCCTTGGGCGCGCTGCCCGTGGTCAGCCGGTACGGCGTCAGTGCGGCGGAGTCCCAGGCGTGTCCGTAGGCGGTACGGCCGCCGGTGCCGTCCGGGATCAACGGCTGGGCGAGGAAGGTGAGTTCGGGCACGACCCGGGCCACGCCGGGGGTGTGCGCGAGTCTGGTGCGCCACTGCTCCGGGATCCAGGCGCGCTCGGCGATGGGTTTCGCCTTGTGTTTGACCTTGGTCTTGCCCTTCTTGTGCTTGATGGTGGTCCGGTGGACGTACTGGTCGCCGGAGACGATGACGGGAGCGGCGGCGTAACGCTCGGTGCGGATGGTGCCGCGCAGGCCGGTGTCGAGGAGGGTGCCGCAGGCCGTGATCAGAGTCGCGGCGCACATCAGCGCGAGGAAGGCGCCGAGAAAACCCGCCTTGCGGGCACGGACGGTCTTGAGGGCGTAGCGCAGCATCATCGGGGCGGGCTCTCTTCTGTTGTACGCGTCGGTCGTGTCGTACGCGGCCGGCCTCGGCGATGCGCGCCGGGGTGCGGGGCGTGCGTACAGACTCGCCCGTGCGGTGGTGCGAGAGCACTGCGGTGGCCCGGCGTCTCCTGCGGGGGCTAACCCCACCGTCCGCCGAGCTGGGCGAATCCGGCTGGACCCCCCGGCGCGGGGTGGGCGTCCGAGGTCGGGGCCGGGCAGATGTACCCGATCGGCGCGAGGGGCGACGGCCGGGTGGGCTCCGGCGGACGCACGGCCCCCTCAGACGTCCTCGTCCCCGAGGAACTCCGTGTCCTCGCCCTCTTCCTCCAGGGCCTGGCGGACGACGCGAAGGGCCATGCCCTCGGGATAGCCCTTGCGGGCGAGCATGCCGGCGAGGCGGCGGAGCCGCTTGTCCCGGTCGAGGCCGCGTGTGGCGCGCAGTTTGCGGGCGACCAGTTCGCGGGCGGTCGCCTCCTCCTGCTCGGAGTCCAGCTGGCCGACGGCCTCGTCGATCAGGGCGGAGTCGACGCCTTTGGTGCGCAGTTCCCGGGCGAGTGCGCGCCGGGCCAGCCCGCGGCCGTGATGCCGGGACTCCACCCAGGCGTCCGCGAACGCGCTGTCGTCGATCAGCCCGACCTCCTCGAACCGCGACAGCACCTCCTCGGCCACCTCCTCGGGGATCTCCCGTTTGCGCAGGGCGTCCGCGAGCTGCTTGCGGGTGCGCGGGGTCCCGGTGAGCAGGCGCAGGCAGATCGCCCGTGCCCGCTCAGCCGGGTCCCCTGAAGACTCCCCCCGCTCGGCCCTCGACGAGGAAGGGGCGCCTTCGTCCTCACCGGGCGCGTCCCCGAAGCCGCGCCGCCGCCGGCCGCGTCCCCGGCCGCCCCGCGCTCCGGCGGTGCCTCCGGAGCCGCGGCCGGGGCCGTCCCCGTACGGCTCGCCGCCCGGGCCGTCCGGGTACGCGCCGCCGTCGCCCTCGTGCCCGCCGCCCTCGTGCCCGTATCCGTCGTCGCGGTGTCCGCCGTCCCCGTCCGGGGCGGAGTCCGGGTAGCCCCCGGTGCCCCTCCCCCGGGGGGCACCGGGGGTGGCGTACTCGTACTCGGCCCAGTCGGTTCGTCGTGTCACGGGTCAGCTCTTGGCAGCGGCGGCCTTGGGCTTGGTGGCCTTGGCGGCAGTCGGAGCGGGCGCCGTCTTGGCGTCGTCGCCGGCCGCGGTGGTCACCGCCGCGTCCGTGCCGGGCTCGGTGGCGGGCTCCTCCGGCCGGACCCCCACGCCCAGCTTCTCCTTGATCTTCTTCTCGATCTCGTTGGCCAGGTCGGGGTTGTCCTTGAGGAAGTTGCGCGCGTTCTCCTTGCCCTGGCCGAGCTGGTCGCCCTCGTAGGTGTACCAGGCGCCTGCCTTGCGGACGAAGCCGTGCTCCACGCCCATGTCGATCAGACCGCCCTCGCGGCTGATGCCCTGGCCGTAGAGGATGTCGAACTCGGCCTGCTTGAAGGGCGGCGCGACCTTGTTCTTGACGACCTTGCAGCGGGTGCGGTTGCCGACCGCCTCCGTGCCGTCCTTCAGGGTCTCGATGCGGCGGATGTCGATGCGCACCGAGGCGTAGAACTTCAGCGCCCGGCCACCGGTCGTGGTCTCCGGGGAGCCGAACATCACGCCGATCTTCTCGCGGAGCTGGTTGATGAAGATCGCGGTGGTCTTGGACTGGTTGAGCGCGCTGGTGATCTTCCGCAGCGCCTGGCTCATCAGACGGGCCTGGAGACCGACGTGGCTGTCGCCCATCTCGCCCTCGATCTCCGCGCGCGGGACGAGCGCGGCGACGGAGTCGATGACGATGAGGTCGAGGGCACCGGAGCGGACCAGCATGTCCACGATCTCCAGGGCCTGCTCGCCGTTGTCCGGCTGGGAGAGGATCAGGTTGTCGATGTCGACGCCGAGCTTGCGCGCGTACTCGGGGTCGAGGGCGTGCTCGGCGTCCACGAAGGCGACCTGACCGCCGGCCTTCTGCGCGTTCGCCACAGCGTGCAGGGTCAGGGTCGTCTTACCGGAGGACTCCGGTCCGTAGATCTCCACGACACGGCCACGCGGCAGGCCACCGACGCCGAGGGCGACGTCGAGCGCGGTCGACCCGGTCGGGATGACCTCGATGGGCTCCTTCGACCGCTCGCCCATGCGCATGACCGCGCCCTTGCCGAATTGCCGTTCAATCTGCGCGAGCGCGGCGTCGAGCGCCTTCTCGCGGTCGGTTCCTGCCATGGGTTCCACCCGGTTTGCTTGAGTCGATCGCTTCACGTCAAAGACGCTAACGCCTGCCACTGACAATGCGCCCCGACGCAGGTCCAGCCTGTGGATAACCGAGGGACTTTTCCCGGCAAACCGGTCTGAAACCCCCTACCGAAAGCCTCGCCTGAGCCTCCATGAGAATGGATGTTCGATTTTCGTGTCAAGCGCGCCCCACGGCATCCGCAGCATCTGCCGGGAGCGAGCGCGGCGCCAAAGACCGCTACTCCCGGCGGCGTATGACGGGTGCCTTCGGCCGGACGACGACCTCCCGCACCGCTCCCGGGAGCCTTGGCCCATGAAGACTCCGCGTGCCGTCGACCGCCTCTGCCACGCGACGGGGCTGCTCCTCGTCCTGTCCGGCCTCGTGCACCTGGCGGTGTTCGCCGTCGACGGCGGCCCCTGGGACGGTCCCGTCTCCTGGCGCAAGCCCGTCACGTTCGGGCTCTCCTTCGGGGTGACGCTGATCGCGGTCACCTGGGTCACGTCGTACCTGCGGGTCGACGCGCGGCTGCGCTCGGCCCTGCTGCTCGTCTTCGCCGCCGACTGCGTGGTGGAGGTCGGCGGCATCACGCTCCAGGCGTGGCGCCAGGTGCCCTCGCACCTGAACATGGAGACCCCTGTCGACACGGCGGTGTCCATGACGCTCGCCGTGGGCGGCGGCGTGCTGGTCGCGCTGCTCACGGTCTTCGCCGTCGCGTCCTTCCGGCACCGGCCGACGGGCCCCGCCGGCATGCCGCTCGCGGTGCGCTCCGGGTTCGCGCTGCTGATGGTGGCACTGGCCTCGGGGGCGGCGATGATCGCGCGCGGGGTCGTACTGACCCGGACCGGCCACCAGGAGGCCGCCTATCACTCGACGGCCCCGCTCAAACCGCTGCACGGCGTGAGCCTGCACGCCGTGCTCGTCCTGCCCCTGCTGGCCTGGCTGCTGTCCCGCACACCCTGGAGTGTGGAGGCACGCAGGCGGATCGTGGCCGCGGCCACCGGCTGCTACGCGGCCGCTGTCGCGGCAGCCGGCGCATGGGCGGTGCTCACGTAGTGATCACCACCCGCGGAAGGTCTCCGTTGCCGCTACGACGCCCCCTCCGCGTCGGACGGCGCGGACCGCAGCCGCCGCATGCGGGCGAGCAGGCCGGGGCCGGCCGGCCCCCTGCTGCGATGCCCCTGCACCCGGGGGTCGTCCGTGACGGCGTACCGCTTCACGTACGCCCCCAGGAAGGCCTGCAGCGTGGCCACCACGGGGATGGCGATCAGCGCGCCGACGGCACCCAGCAGCGCGGTGCCCGCGATGACCGAGCCGAAGGCGACCGCCGGGTGGATGTCGACCGTCTTGGCGGTCAGCTTGGGCTGGAGCACGTAGTTCTCGAACTGCTGGTAGACCACGACGAAGACCAGCACCCACACCGCGTACCAGGGGTCCACGGTGAACGCGATCAACATCGGCAGCGCGCCCGCGAGGTAGGTGCCGATGGTGGGGATGAACTGCGAGACCAGGCCCACCCAGACACCGAGCACGGGCGCGTACGGCACGCCGAGGGCCTGCAGCAGGATGTAGTGCGCGATTCCGGAGATCAGCGCCATGAGGCCGCGCGAGTAGAGATAGCCGCCCGTCTTGTCGACGGCGATCTCCCAGGCACGCAGCACCTCGGCCTGACGCGCGGGCGGCAGGACGGAGCACAGGGCGCGGCGCAGCCGGGGGCCGTCGGCGGCGAAGTAGAACGAGAACAGCGTGACCGTCAGAAGCCGGAAGAGTCCGCCGAGCACCTGTGCGGAGACGTCGAGGACGCCGGCCGCGCTGTTCTGCGCGTACTTGCGCAGCCAGTCGGAGTGGAGCAGGCCCTCCTGGACGTCCACCCGTCTCAGCTCGGTGTGGAAGGTCTCATTGATCCAGTTGATCAGCGAGTCGAGATAGCCCGGGAAACCCTCGACCATCTTGATGATCTGGCCGGCGAGCATGGAGCCGAGCAACGTGACGAACCCGGCGGTGACGATCATCAACCCGAGGAAGACCAGGAACGTGGCGAGCCCCCTGCGCATGCCACGGGCGGCCATCCGGCTCACCGCGGGCTCTATCGCGAGGGCCAGGAAGAACGCGATCAATATGTTGATCAACAGCGCGGTCAGCTGGTGGAAGGCCCAGCTGCCGAGCTGGAACGCGGCGATCAACGCGAGCGCGAGCACCATGGCGCGCGGCAGCCAGCGCGGCATGCGGGCCCCCGGAGCGACGGTGCCGGGGGCCGGGGGTCGGTCGGGCGGCGTCGTCGTACCGGTCGGTGCCATGTGCCGGGCGGGCGGCTGGTTGTCCTCGTCAGTGGGTGCCACGGCCCCAGTCTCGCCGACTCCGCGGACAACCGGCGCCAACCTGCGGTCTTCGTGACGGATCGGTGCCGTATCGTCGACATCTTCACGGAACGATCGGGACGTTTCGGTCAATGCATCAACGCTGCCGCGTCAACGTCTCTCCCCCGGCACGCCCATGACCGTGCAGACCACCCGCCACACGTCCTTGGCCTCCCAGCCGGCGTCCAACGCCTCGTTCACCGTGCGTCCACCCAGCTCCGACATGACGTGATCGCGCGCGAAGGTGTCGGCGTACCCCGTACCGAAGTGTTCCGCCATCCGCTGCCAGAAGACCGTCAACCGCATGAGTCCAGTATCCCGCCCCTGAGGGTGGGCCCCGCCCGGGACCGCTCGTCGAGACCGCTTTCCGTCCTACGGTCTGACGCATGGCCGAAACAGGAGCTTCCCCACCCCCCCCTGCACCCCCGGCGCGCTCCCCGCTCTCCCGCGCCGAACAGTTCGTGTGGCTCACCGCGCGCGTGCTGGAGCAGCGCCTCTTCGCGTACCACTTCCTGCAGGGCTCCCCGGACGCGGTGGAAGCCGCGCTGGACGCCTACCGCAACGAGGACGGCGGCTACGGGTACGCGCTGGAGCCCGATCTGCGCGGACCGGTGAGCCAGCCCCTGCACACCGCCCACGCGCTGCGCGTGCTGGACACCATCGGGCGCTGCGGCGGACAGCGGGTGGAGCGCGTGGGCCGCTATCTGACCTCCGTCTCCACCGTCGACGGCGCGCTGCCGGCGATCCATCCCGGTCAGCGCGGGTATCCGGCGGCACCGTTCGTGCCGGTCCTCGACGACCCGCCCAGCGAGCTGCTGGCCACCGGTCCGGTCGTCGGGCTGCTGCACCGCAACGAGGTATGGCACGCCTGGCTGTTCCGGGCCACCGACTTCTGCTGGCACGCCGTGGAGTCCCTGGAGAAGTCCCACCCCTACGAGGTGGAGGCCGCCGTGACCTTCCTGGACTCGGCTCCGGACCGCCCGCGCGCGGAGGCCGCCGCCGACCGGCTGGGCCGCCTGGTGCGGGAGCAGCGGCTCGCGGCACTGGACCCGGACGATCTCGACGCCTATCCGGTCGCGCCCGGCTACGCCCCGGGGGAGCATCACTTCCCGCACGACTTCGCCAGGAGCCCGGGGTCGCTCGCGCGCGCGTGGTTCACGGACGACGAGATGGCCCGCTCGCTGGACCACCTGGCCTCCGCACAGCAGGAGGACGGGGGCTGGCCGATCCGCTGGCGCCGGTGGGCACCGGCCCCCACCCTGGAGTCACGCCCTCTGGTGACGATCGAGGCGCTGCGCACGCTGAGGGCGTACGGCCGCTTCGTAGGCTGAGCCGCCCCCACCCTCGGCCCGGCCGCCGGCTGCCACCCCGATCGACGGTCGCCCCCCGGTCGCCGGTTGGCCGCCCGAGCCGGTCCGGTGCGTGAGCCGAACCGCCCCGTCCACCGCCCGAACGGGCCGGTACGCAGACGGAGCCTCACGTCCTCCGACCGAGCCGCTCCTGCCCACCGCCCGAAACCGAGCCGACCCCGTGCGCCGACCAAGCCGCTCCAGCCCGCCGGCCGAGCCGCCCCGTCCACCGCCCGAACCACCCCCCGAACCGCCCCCGCCCGTCAGCCGAACCGAAGCGCCCCGGTACGCAGACGGAGCCCGCCGGCTGCGCCGCCCCGTCTCACCCGCCGACGGCACGCACCCCCGCCGTCACCACCACGGCAGCCGCGACGACCAGCAGAAACGGCGCACGCAGCAGCAGTGCCACGGCGGCCGCGCCGAGCCCCACGGCACGGGCGTCCAGCACGAGCGCGTGCCCGTCGGCGAACGTCTGCTGTGCCGTGAGCGCGGCCAGGAGGGCGACCGGGAGCAGGGCGGCGAGCCGCCGTACGAAGGGCCGCTCCATGGCTCCCGCGGGCACGAGCAGACCGGCGAGCTTGACGGCGTAGCAGCCGAGGGCGGTCGCACCGATCGCGATCCAGGTGTTCACCGACCCTCCTCCGATCCGTCCGATATCTGCGGCACATCCGATGTCGCCGGCGCGTCCTTCGCTTCCTGGCGGCCGCGACCGCCGCGCCGGCCCTCGGCGAACAGTGCGACCGGTGCCGCCAGCGCCGCCACCAGCACCGGCACACCGGCCGGCAGGACGGGCAGCAGGGCGAGGCCCAGCAGGACCGCGAGGCCCGCGACCGCGCGCTCGGTGGCGGTCTTGAGCATCGGCGCGAGCAGGGCCAGGAAGACGGCGGGCCCGGCAGCGTCCAGTCCCCACGCGCGCGTGTCACCGATGGCCTTGGCGCCCAGCGCACCGAGCAGCGTGGTGAGATTCCACAGCAGGTACAGGCTGAGCCCGGTGACCGTGAAGCCGATCCGGGCGGCGCGCCGGGTCGGCTGTGTCAGGGTGACCGCGGTGGTCTCGTCGATCACCCACTGGGCCGCGAAGGGCCGTACCGCGCGCGGGAGGGCGAGCACCTGCGACAGCCGCAGCCCGTAGAAGGCGTTGCGCACGCCCAGGAAGAAGGCGCCGGCGGCGGCCGTGAACGGGTTCCCTCCGGCGGCGAGCGCTCCGACCAGGGCGAACTGCGAGGCGCCCGTGAAGACCAGGAGGCTGAGCGCGCAGGTCTGGAGCAGCCCGAGTCCGCTGCCGGCCGAGGTCACCCCGAAGGCGAATCCGGACAGGCCGACGGCGACGCCGACTCCGAGGGCGTCCCGTACGACGGCCGCGTCCGGTTTGTCCGTGGCGTCGTCGGGGGTCATGTCCGCGAGTGCTGTCTGTGTCACGCCTCGGACGGTACGGGCGGCTCTCAGCGCAGGTCTTGTACGTTCTTGCGCTCCCGCTGGTAGGCGCCCGGGGGGACGCCGACGATCCGGGCGAAGTGCCGGTTGAGATGGGGCTGGTCGGTGAAGCCGACGGTGACGGCCGCCTCTGCGGGGGCTGTCCCGGCGTCCAGCAGGAGCCGTGCGCGGCGCACGCGGGCGTCGGTCAGCCAGGCGTGCGGCGGCATACCGTAGGTGTCGCGGAACGCCCGGAGCAGCGCGAAGGGGCTGGTCCCTAGGTCGCGGGCCAGCCGTTCCAGGGTCGGCGGCTCGGCCATCCGCTCCTCCAGCACCGCTCGCGCGCGTGCCGCGATCCGGGCTCCGGCCGTCCTCGTCCGCCGCTGTGGCAGCGGGCCGCCGTTCAACCGCAGCAGCCTTGTCACCGCGACCCGCAACAGCGTGTCGGCGGCCAGCGCGTTGTCCTCGTCGGCGGCGCGGAGCACCTGGTGGACCAGGCGGACGGTGTAGGGGTCGTCGAGGACGGGGCTGACGAACCCCGGAGTGCCCCGGACGGTGCTGGTCTCGGCGGCGATCGCGGCGACGACGTCGGCCGACGGGTAGAGCGCGCCGTAGCGCCAGCCCTCGGGGACGCCGGCCCGGCCGGTGTGCGGGGTGTCCGGGTTGACCAGCGCGAGGGCTCCGGCGCCGGCGGACACGTCGGAGCCGTGGTGGTGGAACACCTCCACGCCGTCGGCGATGGCCGCGATCACGAAGTGTTCGTGGGTGTGGCGGACGAAGGTCTTGCGGACGTACCGGGCCCGGAGCAGGTCGACGCCGGGCAGCTCCTCGTACCGCCAGTGCCGCGCCCGCTCCACCGGCCGGTCCCCGCTCGGCCGGTCCCCGCTCGGCCGGTCCCCGCTCGGCCGGTCCCCGCTCGGCCGGTCCTCGCGCCGTCCAGCTGTGCCCGCCATACGCCCATTGTCCGCCCCGCCGCCCGCGGCCGGTTCCCGGCCCCGCCCCGCCGCACACCGTTTGCCCAGGTCAGCGCGATTGTCAGTGGCCGGGTGCAGGATGGACGCATGGTCAGCTCCGCACACCGAGCCCTCGACGGCTTCTCGCCCGCGACCCGCGGCTGGTTCACGGGGGCGTTCTCCGCGCCCACCGCGGCCCAGGCGGGCGCGTGGCAGGCCATCCGTCAGGGCTCGGACGTGCTGGTCGTCGCCCCGACCGGCTCCGGCAAGACGCTGGCCGCGTTCCTGGCCGCCCTGGACCAGCTGGCCTCGACCCCGCCCCCGGCCGACCCGAAGAAGCGCTGCCGGGTGCTGTACGTGTCCCCCCTGAAGGCCCTCGCGGTCGACGTCGAGCGCAACCTCCGCAGCCCGCTGACCGGCATCCGCCAGGAGTCCGTGCGCCTGGGTCTGCCCGAGCCGGAGGTCCGGGTCGGCATCCGCTCCGGCGACACCCCGGCCGCCGAGCGGCGCGCCCTGTCCACGCGGCCACCGGACATCCTCATCACCACCCCCGAGTCGCTGTTCCTGATGCTGACCTCGGCCACGCGCGACGCGCTGACGGGCGTGGAGACGGTGATCCTGGACGAGGTGCACGCGGTCGCGGGCACCAAGCGCGGCGCCCATCTGGCGCTCTCCCTGGAGCGGCTGGACGAGCTGCTGCCGAAGCCGGCCCGCAGGATCGGCCTGTCGGCGACCGTGCGCCCGGTCGACGAGATCGCCCGGTATCTGTCGCCGCGCCGCAAGGTGGAGATCGTCCAGCCGAAGTCCGGCAAGGAGTTCGACCTCTCCGTGGTCGTCCCGGTCGAGGACATGGGCGAGCTGGGCGGCGCCCCCGCGGCGGACGCCGCCGAAGGCGGTGAGCGGCCGTCGATCTGGCCGCACGTGGAGGAGCGGATCGCCGACCTGGTCCAGTCGCACCGCTCCACGATCGTGTTCGCCAACTCCCGGCGCCTGGCGGAGCGGCTGTGCAACCGGCTCAACGAGATCGCGTACGAGCGTGCGACGGGCGAGACCCTGGAGGAGCACCACTCCCCCGCCGAGCTGATGGGCGGTTCGGGCGCGGCCCTGGGCGCGCCCACGGTGATCGCCCGCGCGCACCACGGCTCGGTCTCCAAGGAGCAGCGCGCCCTGGTCGAGGAGGACCTGAAGGCGGGCCGGCTGCCCGCCGTGGTCGCCACGTCCAGCCTGGAGCTGGGCATCGACATGGGCGCCGTGGATCTCGTCGTCCAGGTCGAGTCCCCGCCGTCGGTGGCCTCCGGGCTCCAGCGCGTCGGCCGCGCGGGGCACCAGGTGGGTGCCGTCTCCACCGGTGTGGTCTTCCCCAAGTACCGGGGCGACCTCGTGCAGGCCGCCGTGGTCACCGAGCGGATGCGCTCGGGCTCCATCGAGTCCCTGAGGGTGCCCGCGAACCCGCTGGACGTGCTGGCGCAGCAGCTGGTCGCCATGACGGCGCTGGACACCTGGCAGTTCGACGACCTGCTGGCCGCGGTCCGCCGTGCGGCTCCCTTCGCCTCGCTGCCCGAGTCGGCCTTCACGGCGACGCTCGACATGCTCGCGGGCCGCTATCCGTCCGACGCGTTCGCGGAGCTGCGTCCGCGCGTGGTGTGGGACCGCGTGACCGGCGAGATCACCGGCCGCCCGGGCGCGCAGCGGCTCGCCGTCACCTCCGGCGGCACGATCCCCGACCGCGGCCTGTTCGGTGTCTTCCTCGCCGGCTCCGACCCCAAGAAGGGCGGCGGCCGGGTCGGTGAGCTGGACGAGGAGATGGTCTACGAGTCCCGGGTGGGGGACGTCTTCACACTGGGCACGAGTTCCTGGCGCATCGAGGACATCACCCGCGACCGGGTCCTGGTCTCCCCCGCGCCGGGTGTGCCGGGCCGGCTGCCGTTCTGGAAGGGCGACCAGCTGGGCCGCCCGCTCGAGCTGGGCCGGGCGGTGGGCGCGTTCCTGCGCGAGGTCGGCTCGCTGTCCCGGGACGACGCCCGGCTGCGCCTGCTCGCCGCGGGCCTGGACGCGTGGGCGGCGGACAACGTGCTGTCGTACCTGCACGAGCAGCGTGAGGCCTGCGGCCACGTCCCGGACGACCGCACGATCGTCGTGGAGCGCTTCCGTGACGAGCTGGGTGACTGGCGGGTGGTCGTGCACTCCCCCTTCGGTGCCCAGGTCCACGCCCCCTGGGCCCTGGCACTCGGCGCCCGGCTGTCCGAGCGCTACGGCATGGACGCGCAGGTCATGCATGCCGACGACGGCATCGTGCTGCGCCTGCCCGACGCCGACCTGATGGGCCTGGACCTGCTCGACCAGGAGCCGGTGAAGACGGGCACCGAGTACGACGGCGAGCAGGCCCCCGTGGGGGCGGCGGACACCGTCTTCGACAAGGGCGAGGTCGACCAGATCGTCACCGACCAGGTCGGCGGCTCGGCTCTGTTCGCCTCCCGGTTCCGCGAGTGCGCGGCCCGCGCACTGCTGCTGCCGCGCCGCAATCCCGGCAAGCGCACCCCCCTGTGGCAGCAGCGCCAGCGCGCGGCCCAACTGCTGCAGGTGGCAAGCGAGTTCGGATCGTTCCCGATCGTCCTGGAAGCGGTCCGCGAATGCCTCCAGGACGTCTTCGACGTGCCCGGACTCGTCGAGCTGATGGGCGACATCGAGTCCCGCAAGGTACGCCTGGTCGAGGTCACCACCCCGGAGCCGTCCCCGTTCGCCCGTTCCCTGCTCTTCGGGTACGTCGCCCAGTTCCTGTACGAGGGCGACTCCCCGCTCGCCGAGCGCCGTGCCGCCGCGCTCTCCCTGGACTCCCGGCTGCTGGCCGAGCTGCTGGGCCAGGCGGAGCTGCGCGAACTGCTCGACGCGGAGGTGCTCACGGAGCTGGAGCGCGAACTCCAGTGGCTCACCGAGGACCGCCGGGTCAAGGACGTGGAGGGCGTCGCCGACGTCCTGCGGCTGCTCGGTCCGCTGACCGACGCGGAGCTGGCCGAACGGGGCGCGGACCCGCAGTGGGCGCGGGACCTGGCGGGCGCCCGCCGGGCGATCAGGGTCCGCATCGCCGGCGCCGACCACTGGGCGGCGGTCGAGGACGCGGGCCGGCTGCGCGACGCGCTCGGCACGGCGCTGCCGGTCGGCGTCCCCGAAGCCTTCACCGAGCCGGTCAAGGACCCGCTGGGCGACCTCCTCGCGCGATACGCCCGTACCCACGGGCCGTTCACGTCGACCACCGCGGCGGCCCGCTTCGGTCTGGGCGTCGCGGTCACCGAGGGCGCCCTGCAGCGGCTCGCGGCGAACGGCCGGGTCGTGCAGGGCGAGTTCCACCCGGCGGGCATCGGCCAGGAGTGGTGCGACGCGGCCGTACTGCGCCGCCTGCGCCGCCGTTCCCTGGCGGCGCTGCGGCATGAGCTGGAGCCCGTGCCGCCGGCCGCGCTCGCCCAGTTCCTGCCGCAGTGGCAGCACATCGGCAAGGGGCACGGGGTGCGGGGCGTCGACGGACTGGTGCGCGCCATCGAGCAGTTGCAGGGCGCCTCCGTGCCGGCCTCCGCGCTGGAGAAGCTGGTTCTGCCCTCCCGGGTGGCGAACTACTCGCCGTCGATGCTGGACGAGCTGACCGCCGCGGGCGAGGTGGTGTGGGCCGGCGCGGGCTCGCTGCCGGGCAAGGACGGCTGGGTCTCCCTCTATCTGGCCGACGCGGCCCCGCTGCTGCTGCCGCCACCGCACCCGCTGGAGCTGACCGCGCTCCACCAGTCCGCCCTCGACGCCCTGTCCGGCGGCTACGGCCTGTTCTTCCGGCAGATCGCCGACCAGGTGCGGGCCACCACCCACCCCGAGGTCAGCGACCCCCAACTGGCCGACGCCCTGTGGGACCTGGCCTGGTCGGGCCGGCTCACCAACGACACCCTCGCGCCGATGCGTTCCCTGCTGGGCTCGGGCCGTACGGCGGGCTCGACGGCCCACCGCGCCAAGCGCAGCGTCCCGCGCGGCCGCTACGGCTCCCTGACGGCCGCCGCCCGCACCGCCTCCCGTACCGGCCCGCCGACGGTCGCCGGGCGCTGGTCGCTGCTGCCGGCCGGCGAACCGGACGCCACGGTGCGCGCGCACGCGCTGGCCCGCACCCTTCTCGACCGGCACGGTGTGGTCACCCGGGGAGCGGTCGCCGCGGAGGGCGTCGAGGGCGGCTTCTCGGCGGTGTACCGCGTGCTGTCGGTCTTCGAGGAAAGCGGGCAGGCCAGGCGCGGATATGTGGTCGAGGGTCTCGGCGCGGCCCAGTTCGCCATGGACGGCGCGGTGGACCGCCTGCGCGCGGTGTCCAACGCCCGGGAACGGGGCGAGGCCCTGCCCGCCGCGGGGTCGGGGGACGGCTTCAGCGCCCCGGGCCTCCCGGGCGGGTTCGCCGAGCCGGGCTTCCCCGGCGGTTTCGCCTCCCTGAGCGGTACCGGAGGCGACGGCGCCCCGCACGGCCACACCTCCCCCGGCGCCTTCGACGGAGCCGACGGCGGCTTCGCCCACCCTGGCCTCGACGGCGACTTCTCCTGGCCGCCGGGGGACCAGCCCACCGCCCCCGGCGACTACGTCTCCCCGCGCGATCTCGCCGACCCCTTCGCCTCCCCCGGCTACGGCGGCCCCCGGGGAGGCGGGGCCGCCGCCTACGGCCCGGCCGGGAACCGCAGCCACGGCCGCACGTCCTCACCCGACTCCCGTGCCGCGGTCCTCGCCGCGGCCGACCCCGCGAACGCCTACGGCGCGGCCCTGCCCTGGCCGGAGCCGCCGACCGGCGCCGGGCACAAGCCGGGCCGCAAGGCGGGCTCGCTGGTCGTCCTGGTGGAGGGTGAGCTGACGCTGTACATGGAGCGCGGTGGCAAGACCCTGCTGGCCTGGCCCGTCGGCCCGGACACCGCCGCGACGGACGACCCGCGTCTGCGGGCGGCCGCCGAGGCCCTGGCCGCGGCCGCCCGTGCGGGCTCCCTCGGCACGGTCACGGTCGAGCGGATCAACGGCGGCCAGGCCCTGACCTCGCCCGTGGGCGCCCTCCTGGAGGCGGCGGGGTTCGTCGCGACACCGCGCGGTCTGCGTCTGAGAGCGTGAGCGGCACCGTGCGCCCCTGTCACCTCACCATGGCACCCTGGACGCATGCCCGAAGGTGACACGGTCTGGCAGGCCGCGAGGCGGCTGCACGAGGCCCTCGCGGGCAAGGTGCTCACGCGCAGCGACTTCCGGGTGCCGAAGTACGCCACGGTCGACCTTACCGGCCGCGGGGTTCTCGACACGATCGCACGCGGCAAACACCTGCTCACCCGGTTCGAGGGCGGCCTGACCCTGCACACCCATCTGCGCATGGAGGGGGCGTGGAAGGTGTACGGCGCGGGCGAGCGCTGGCGGGGCGGACCGGCGTACCAGATCCGGATGATCCTCGGCACCACCGACCGCACGGCCGTCGGCTACCGCCTGCCCGTCGTGGAGTTGCTGCGCACCACCGAGGAGGAGCAGGCCGTCGGCCACCTGGGCCCCGACCTGCTCGGTCCGGACTGGGACCCCGAGCGCGCCCTGGCCAACCTCCTCGCGGACCCCGTCCGCCAGCTGGGCGAGGCCCTGCTCGACCAGCGCAATCTGGCCGGGATCGGCAATGTCTACAAGAGCGAGCTGTGCTTCCTGCTCGGCGTGACGCCCTGGCTGCCGGTCGGAGCGCTCCCGGCGGACCGTGCCGAGAAGCTGCCCGGCCTCGCCCGGAGACTGCTGGAGATCAACCGCGACCGCCCGGTCCGGCAGACCACGGGCCTGCCCCGGCAGGACCTGTTCGTCTACGGCCGCGCGCCCCGGCCCTGCCTGCGCTGCCGCACCCCTGTGCGGGTGGCCGACCAGGGTGACGGTTCCCAGGACCGCCCCACGTACTGGTGCCCCACCTGCCAGTCGGGCCCCGCCCCCGGGCCGGGAGCACCCCAGCGCTGGCGGGACCGCTATCCCCGCCGGACCGCCTGACGCCCCGCACGGACCGGCCGCCGCCCTCTGACAGCCACACCCCGCAGACCAATTGACGACCCGTCAGAAATGCTCGTACCGTCCCCTCATGGCCCTCACGGCGTACGACCTCACCGGGCGCACCGCGTTCGTCACCGGAGCCGCCGGCGGCATCGGCCGGGCCTCCGCCGTCCTGCTCGCCGAGGCGGGCGCGACGGTGCACTGCGCCGACCGGGACGCGGACGGCCTGCACGGCACCGCATCTCTGATCAAGGACCGCGGCGGCACGGCCCATGCGCACGTGGTCGACGTCACCGACCGGGCCCGGCTCAGTGAGGCCGTCCGGTCCTGCGGACGTCTGGACGTGCTGGCGGCGATCGCCGGGATCATGCACAGCAGCCCCGTGCTGGAGACCCGGGACGAGGACCTCGACCGGGTGCTGGACGTCAACTTCAAAGGTGTGCTGTACGCCTGCCAGGAGGCGGCCCGGCTGATGCTCGCCCACGAGACCCGGGGCAGCATCGTCACCATGGCCTCCGGCGCGGTCGACACGGGCGGCGCCGGGCTGCTCTGCTACGGCGCGGCGAAGGCGGCCGTGGTGCAGCTGACCAAGACGCTGGCGACGGAGGTCGGCCGGCACGGCATCCGGGTCAACGCGATCGCGCCCGGCTGGGTCCGCACCCCCATGACCGACCGCCACGACCGTGAGGCACAGGCGCACACCGAGGCAGTGATGACCCGTATGACACCGCTGGGCCGGGTCGGCGAGCCGGACGACGTCGCGCACGCGGTGCTGTATCTGGCGTCGGACGCGTCGGCGTTCACGACGGGCCAGATTCTTCGCCCGAACGGGGGTGTGGCCATGCCCTGGTGACGTGGCCCGTCCACCAGGCACCGACCCGGCGTCCCGGCGGCACGGCCCCGGTCGCGTTCCCCTTGGGGACACAGTGCACCGGCAGCAGGCTCAGCCCCCAGCCACCGGCCGCGACGGCCCCTTCCACCACGCCCGCACCCTCTGCGAGGGCGAGCCGCAGCACGGCCCACCACCACACCGCGCCCAGTCCGAGAGCGACCGCCCAGCGCACTGCCGGCCTCGTCCGCACTATTCGCCCCACCATGCCCGCCATCACCTCCTGCCGGACGCTAATCGCTGCGCTCGGCCACCAGGAGGGCGCATCGAGGGCACACGGACGCAGAGGGTGCCGCTCCCGCACCGGGGCTGAGTCGTCCGGGCGTCCGCCGCGTCAGGCGTGCTCCGCCTGGAACATCCAGTGATGCTTCTCGAGATCCGCGGTGATCCCGATCAAGATGTCCTGGGAGACCGGGTCCGGCTCCCCGGTCGCCTCCACCCGCTCCCGCATCCGGGTGATCACCGCGCCCAGCGCGTCCACCATCGCGCCGACCGCGTCCGTGTCCTTGATCCAGCCGGCCGGGGTGGTCTTGAGACCGCTGCCGGAGGCCACCGTGGCGGCGCGTCCGTCGGGCGGGACACCCAGCGCGGAGGCCCGTTCGGCGACCGTGTCGGAGTGCGTGCGGGCGGAGGCGACGACCTCGTCGAGCTGGAGGTGGATGGACCGGAAACGGGGACCGACGACGTTCCAGTGGATCTGCTTGGCGGCCAAGGAGAGGTCCACCAGATCGACGAGGGCGCCCTGCAGCGCCTCGGAGACGGTCTTGAGGTCCGCGTCGGCCAACGGGCTCTTCACGACGTACATCGGCTTCCTCCGGTGCTCGGGCCCCGTCACGTCCCTCCACCATGACCGCACCACCCGGCACCGGCAACGCGAAAGCCCCGGCAGGCTTCCCAGGGAGAACCCGGGAAGCCGGCCGGGGCTTCACTCGTATCGGGTGGCTAGACCGCGCACACGGGTGTCACGCGGCGACCACGTCCACCGCCTCCGCGGGTGCCTTGATGGTCACCCGTTCCGGTGGCACACCGGTCACCGACACGGAACCCAGCATCGGACGGACCGGCGTGGGCACGGGCTCGGTGGCGGTGGCGGACTGGGCCAGTTCGGCGAGCGCCAGCTCGTCGCTCACCTCTCGCATGAGTTCCGACATCCGTACGTCCAGCGCGTCGCAGATGGCGGAGAGCAGTTCGGAGGAAGCCTCCTTCTGCCCCCGCTCCACCTCGGAGAGATAGCCGAGTGAGACTCGGGCGGACGAGGAGACTTCGCGCAGAGTACGGCCCTGGCGTTGGCGCTGCCGACGCAGCACGTCACCCAGCAGGCGACGGAGCAGAATCATCGGTGGCTCCCTCCTCGGACCGCGTAGCCGCATCCTTCTCGCCCCACCGTACCGCCTTGCGCCGCGGCCGTGCGGGGAGCGATGTCGTGTTCACTCAGGGCTGCAAACATCAAAACCCCCCGTTCCGTTCCGTATCCTGTGCCCGCTCATTCCCAGTCTGTTCGCCCGCAAGCTGCTCCAGGAGCACTGCGAGTACGCTCCGTACACTCTCCATACGAATTTCCGCACGGCTGCCGTTCAACCGCAGGGCCTCGACTTTTCCGCCACCGGCAGAACCGGATCGGGCGGCGAGCGGCCCGTCGACGGCCACGAAAACCGTCCCGACCCGCCGGCCGTCCTGGGGTTCGGGACCGGCCACTCCGGTGGTCGCGATGCCCCAGTCGGCGCCCAGAGCCTTGCGCACACCGGCCGCCATCTGGCCCGCCACCTGCGGATCCACCGCTCCGCGCTGCGCCAGCAGGGCGGCGTCGACGCCCAGCAGCTCGTGCTTGAGTTCCGTGGCGTAGGCGGTGACCGAGCCCCGGAACACCTTGGACGCTCCGGGCACAGCGGTGATCTCCGCCGCTACCAGGCCACCGGTGAGCGACTCGGCGACGGCAAGGGTCTCGCCCCTCACGGTCAGTAGTCGCACCAGTTCGATGGCCGCGGAACTCACGCTTCCTTCTCCTCCAACGCTGCCGCACGCTCGGCGATTCCCTGCCTGCGCAGCACAATGGCTTGTCTTACGTAGTCGAGGCCGGTGACGACGGTCAGGACGACCGCCGCGGCCATCACCCAGAACCTCAGGGTGGCGAGCCATCCCGTCAGCGCCAGGACGTACATCCCGACGGCCACGCCCTGGGTGAGTGTCTTGAGCTTGCCACCGCGGCTGGCGGGGATCACGCCATAGCGAATGACCAGAAAACGCAGCAGCGTGATGCCGAGTTCCCGGCCGAGGATCACCGCCGTCACCCACCACGGCAGCTCACCCAGGGCGGACAGACAGATGAGCGCCGCCCCCATGATCGCCTTGTCGGCGATGGGGTCGGCGATCTTCCCGAAGTCGGTGACCAGGTTGTAGGTGCGCGCCAGATGCCCGTCGAACAGGTCGGTGATCATGGCGACGGCGAAGGCCGCCCAGGCCAGCGAGCGCCAGGCCGGGTCGTAGCCGCCGTCGGCCAGCATCAGCGCCACGAAGCCGGGCACCAGGACGAGCCGGAGCATCGTCAGCAGATTGGCGACGTTCCACACGCTCGCCTGGTTGACGGCGGCTGCCGCGATCTTCCCGCCGCGCGCGGGCTTCGCGTCGGCCGTCGCGTCGGAGCCGGGAGCGGAAGCGGAACCGGAGACCTCGGGAGCAGCGCCGTCGGCAGCGGCGGCGGAACCCCGGGCGCCCTGGGCGCCGGAGGAGCCGCCCGCGGCGGATGCCGGGACTCCGGTCATCTGCCCGCCTCCTCACTACACGCGAGCGAGCCGGCCAGCGGCTCGGCCACCAGGTCGACACCCTCCGTACCGACCACCTTCGCCTCGACCATACGTCCGACGCTCAGGCCCTCGCCGCTCGTGAGCAGCACCTGGCCGTCCGTCTCCGGCGCCTGGTGCGCGGCACGCCCGTAGACGCCCTCCTCGTCGTCCACGGACTCCACCAGGACGTGCACGGTCTCACCGACGCGTTCCTCGGCGCGCTGCGAGACCAGTTCCTCGGCCAGCCGGGAGATGCCGGCGAGGCGCTCGGCGACGACGTCCTCGTCCAGCTTGTCGCCGTACGTCGCCGCCTCCGTGCCCTCCTCGTCGGAGTAGCCGAAGACACCGATGGCGTCCAGGCGGGCGCCGTTCAGGAAGCGCTCCAGCTCGGCCAGGTCGGACTCGCTCTCGCCGGGGAAGCCGACGATGAAGTTGGAGCGCACGCCGGCCTCGGGGGCCTTGGAGCGGATCGTGTCGAGCAGCTCCAGGAAGCGGTCGGTGTCGCCGAAGCGGCGCATGGCACGCAGCACGTCCGGCGCGGAGTGCTGGAAGGACAGGTCGAAGTAGGGGACGACCTTCGGGGTGGAGGTCAGGACGTCGATCAGGCCGGGACGCATCTCGGCCGGCTGCAGGTAGCTCACCCGCACCCGCTCGAGGCCGTCGACCTCGGCCAGCTCCGGCAGCAGGGACTCCAGCAGGCGGATGTCGCCCAGGTCCTTGCCGTAGGAGGTGTTGTTCTCGGAGACCAGCATGATCTCCTTCACGCCCTGCTCGGCCAGCCAGCGGGTCTCGTTCAGCACGTCGCTGGGGCGGCGGGAGATGAAGGAGCCGCGGAAGGACGGGATGGCGCAGAAGGAGCAGCGCCGGTCGCAGCCGGAGGCGAGCTTGACCGAGGCGACCGGGGAGCCGTCCAGCCGCCGGCGCAGGGGCGCGCGCGGGCCGGAGGCGGGCGCCACGCCCTCGGGGAGATCGGCGGGACCGTGGCCGGGCAGTGCGACGGAGGCGGCCGACTCCTGCCGCTCGGCGGGGCTGATCGGCAGCAGCTTGCGGCGGTCGCGCGGGGTGTGGGCGGCGTGGATGCCACCGGACAGGATGGTCTGCAGGCGGTCGGAGATGTCCGCGTAGTCGTCGAAGCCGAGCACGCCGTCGGCCTCGGGCAGCGCCTCGGCCAGTTCCTTGCCGTACCGCTCGGCCATGCAGCCCACCGCCACGACGGCCTGGGTTCTGCCATGATCCTTGAGGTCGTTGGCCTCCAGCAGGGCGTCGACGGAGTCCTTCTTGGCGGCTTCGACGAAGCCACAGGTGTTGACCACGGCGACGTCGGCGTCCGCGGCGTCCTCGACGAGCTGCCAGCCGTCCGCCTCCAAACGGCCTGCGAGCTCCTCGGAGTCCACCTCGTTACGGGCGCAGCCAAGAGTGACGAGTGCGACGGTACGGCGTTCAGGCATGGGCTCAAGACTACTTTGTCTCGTCGACACCCCACGTCGACGGGGTTGGCCGATCTTGGCCGACCCCGTCACATCCGTCCCCCGCGGGGCCGCTCATCCGGCCTCGGGGTCGCCCTTCGTGTACGTGAGGCGCTCCACCGCACCCGGCTGGAAATTGTCCTCGATCTTCTTGCCGTTCACGTAGAGCTGGATCGCACCCGCGTCACCGAGGATCAAGTTGATCTTGGAGCCGTCCTGGAAGGTCTTGGACTGGCCCTTCTTCAGCAGCCCGTCGAAGAGCATGCGGCCGTTGTGATCCTTGGCCGAGATCCAGCTGCGCCCGTTCGCCGCGCTGACCTGGACCGTGACCTTGTCCTGGGGAGCGGCGGCGATGGCGCTGTCGGTGGGCTCGCCGGTCGGCGCGGCCGGCTTCTCCTTCTTGGGCTTGGGCGAGGCGGCCTTGCTCGTCGCAGGAGTGGCGCCGTCGGCGACCTGCGACTTCGCGTCACTGTCGCCGCTGCCCCCCTTGAACGCGGTGAACCCGACGAAGCCGATCACGACGACGATCGCGGCGACCATGGCCGCGGTCCAGTTCGGCCCGCGCCGCTCGGGACGGATCCGCTCCGCCTCGAACAGAGGTGCGGCGGGGGTGGGGGCGGGACGACCGCCGTGTTCGGCGTCGTACTGGGCGATCAGCGGCTCGGGATCGAGACGGACGGCCCTGGCCAGCGTGCGGATGTGCCCACGGGCGTACACGTCGCCGCCACAGGGGGCGAAGTCGTCCGCCTCGATGGCGTGCACGATGGCGATGCGGACACGCGTGGCGCTGCTGACTTCGTCCACGGTGAGCCTGGCCGCGATCCGCGCCTGCTGCAGGGCGCGACCCACGGAGGGAAGGGCTTCCTGGGACTCGTCTCGGAATGGACGCTCGTCTTCAGGGGAGTTGCCGAGGGACACGGGGGCGCCTTTCGAGCGTGTAGCCACCTGTGCTGGAAGCTCAGTCTAGGGGGGGTACGAAAGGGTGGGGCAACCGGGCGGTCGTACTTTGTACGCCATCGGAATGGCCCGACATCCCGACGACTGGACAAGCACGTACCCGCATGATGAGGCGCCTACCTGTCCCTTCGCTCAACTGGACGTACCACAACGGGAAACGGTTGCTCGCCGTTCTCTAACGGGTGGATCACGACGATCCCGCCGCCCGGCGTAACCCTGCTCCGCCGAACAGCCCCTCGCGTTACCCCTCAGACTCCCCGCGGATGAGCGCGAGTACGCCGTCCAGGTCATCGGGCTTCACGAGAACGTCACGCGCCTTGGAACCCTCGCTCGGTCCCACGATGTTGCGGGACTCCATGAGGTCCATGAGCCGGCCGGCCTTGGCGAAGCCCACGCGCAGCTTGCGCTGGAGCATCGACGTCGACCCGAACTGGGTGGAGACGACCAGCTCGGCCGCCTGGCACAGCAGGTCGAGGTCGTCGCCGATGTCCTCGTCGATCTCCTTCTTCTGCTTGGTGCCCACGGTGACGTCGTCCCGGAAGACCGGCGCCATCTGGTCCTTGCAGTGCTGGACGACGACCGCGACCTCCTCTTCGGTCACGAACGCGCCCTGCATACGGGTCGGCTTGTTCGCGCCCATCGGCAGGAACAGGCCGTCGCCCTTGCCGATCAGCTTCTCGGCGCCGGGCTGGTCGAGGATGACCCGGGAGTCGGCCAGCGAGGAGGTGGCGAAGGCCAGCCGCGAGGGCACGTTGGCCTTGATCAGACCGGTGACCACGTCGACCGACGGTCGCTGGGTGGCCAGCACCAGGTGGATGCCGGCCGCGCGCGCGAGCTGCGTGATCCGCACGATCGCGTCCTCGACGTCACGCGGGGCGACCATCATCAGGTCGGCCAGCTCGTCCACGATCACCAGCAGATACGGGTACGGCTGCAGCTCCCGCTCGCTGCCCTCGGGCGGCTTGACCTTGCCCTCGCGCACCGCGCGGTTGAAGTCGTCGATGTGCCGGTAGCCGTACGCCGCGAGGTCGTCGTAGCGCAGGTCCATCTCGCGTACGACCCACTGCAGCGCCTCGGCGGCCCGCTTGGGGTTGGTGATGATCGGCGTGATCAGGTGCGGGATGCCCTCGTAGGCGGTCAGCTCGACGCGCTTGGGGTCGACCAGGATCATCCGGACGTCCTCCGGGGTCGCCCGCATCATGACCGAGGTGATCAGGCAGTTGATGCAGGAGGACTTGCCGGAGCCGGTGGCACCGGCGACCAGCATGTGCGGCATCTTCGCCAGCGAGTGCATCACGTACCCGCCCTCGACGTCCTTGCCGAAGGCGACCAGCATCGGGTCGTCGTCCTCGGCGGACTCCGCGAGGCGCAGCACGTCGCCGAGGTTGACCATCTCCCGGTCGGTGTTCGGGATCTCGATGCCCACCGCGGACTTGCCGGGGATGGGGCTGATGATCCGCACGTCGGGGCTGGCGACCGCGTACGCGATGTTCTTGGTCAGCGCGGTGATCCGCTCGACCTTCACGGCGGGGCCGAGTTCGACCTCGTAGCGGGTGACCGTCGGACCACGGGTGAAGCCCGTGACGGCCGCGTCGACCTTGAACTCGCTGAAGACCTGGGTGAGCGAGGCGACGACGGCGTCGTTGGCGGCGCTGCGCGCCTTGCCGGGGCCGCCGCGGGTCAGCAGGTCCAGGGAGGGCAGCGCGTAGGTGATGTCACCGGAGAGCTGGAGCTGCTCCGCACGCGGGGGCAGGTCGCGGGGCTGCTCGGGGGCCTTCTTGGTGAGGTCCGGGACGGTCCCGGAGGTGTTCTTCCCCTGTTCGGGCCGCGCGGCCGGGACCGGCGAGGGCGTGCGGGCCGGCGAGGGCGTGCGGGCCGGCGTGGGCGTGGGCACCGGGGTGGTGTCCTCGCGGTCGCCGACGCTGACGCCCTGGGTGAGGTCGGCGACGAGCGGGGACGGCGGCATGCCGTGCAGGACGGCGCCGTCGAGTGCGGCAGCGGCGGCCGCGGCCACGTCCACGGCGTCCATCTGCCGCTGCGGGTCCGGCTGGGGCACCGCGGAGCGCCTGGGGCGGCCACGGCGCTGCGAGAGGGCCTCCTCCTCGGCGCTGTCGTGGTCGTGCGCCTGAGGGGCGCTCGAGCGCTTACGGGGGCGCGCGGGCAGCGCCTCGCGCCACTGCTCGGCGTAGCGCTCGTCGACCTCGGTGAGTTCCGCCTCCTCGGGGTCGCGCAGCACCCCCAGGCTCACACCGAGGGCGCGCAGCCGCTGCGGGATGGCGTTGACCGGGGTGGCGGTCACCACGAGCAGCCCGAAGATCGTCAGCAGCACCAGCAGGGGTACGGCGAGCACGTCGGTCATCGTGTACGTCAGCGGGGTCGCCGCCGCCCAGCCGATGAGGCCGCCGGCGTCCCTTATCGCCTGCATGCCGGCGCTGCGGGCGGGCGAGCCGCAGGCGATGTGGACCTGCCCGAGCACACCGATGACGAGCGCGGACAGCCCGATCACGATCCGGCCGTTGGCCTCGGGCTGCTCGGGGTGCCGGACGAACCGTACGGCGATCACCCCGAGCAGTATCGGCACCAGCAGGTCGAGCCGGCCGAAGGCACCGGTCACCAGGATCTCCACCAGGTCGCCGACCGGCCCCTTCAGGTCGGCCCAGGTGCCGGCGGCGACGATCAGCGCGAGGCCGAACAGCAGCAGCGCCACGCCGTCCTTGCGGTGAGCCGGGTCCAGGTTCTTCGCGCCCTGCCCTATGCCGCGGAAGACCGCACCGACGGCATGCGCGAGGCCGAGCCAGACGGCGCGCACGAGCCGGTACACGCCCCCCGTGGGGCTGGGGGCCGGCTTCGGCGGCGCGGACTTCTTCGCCGCCTTCTTCGCGGGCGCCTTCTTGGCCGGGGCCTTCTTCGCTGCGGCCTTCTTCGCCGGAGCCTTCGCGGGAGCGGCCGCCTTCTTCGCGGGCGGCTTCTTGGCTGCGGAGGGACGTGAGGCCATGGAGGTGAGATTACCGGGGGAGACGGCAGCGGACACGTGTGCCCACTGCTTCACCCGTTCGTGTCGCCCTTGCCGAGGCACGGAACTGACGCACGCTCACAGGCAAGGCGATCCGCGCCCGCGTCAGTTCTGCGCCGGCACGGAGGCACCTCCGGCACCCGCGCCCGGCTCCAGGGCGTCGAGTGCGCGGCGCAACCCGGTGAGTTTGCGCTCCAGATGGGCCGCCGTGGCGACCGCGGCCGCGTCCGCCGAGTCGTCGTCCAGCTGCTTGGACAGCGCCTCGGCCTGCTCCTCCACGGCCGCGAGCCGCGCGGACAGCTCGGCGAGCAGCCCTGCGGACTCCTTGCCGCCGACCGCGTTCTTGCCGCCGCCCTCCAACTGCAGCCGCAGCAGCGCTGCCTGCTCGCGCAGCTGACAGTTCTTCATGTACAGCTCGACGAAGACCGAGACCTTCGCGCGCAGCACCCACGGGTCGAACGGCTTCGAGATGTAGTCCACCGCGCCCGCCGCGTAGCCCCGGAAGGTGTGGTGCGGGCCGTGGTTGATCGCCGTGAGGAAGATGATCGGGATGTCCCGGGTCCGCTCGCGCCGCTTGATGTGCGCGGCGGTCTCGAAACCGTCCATGCCCGGCATCTGGACATCCAGCAGAATGACCGCGAAATCGTCCGTGAGCAGTGCTTTGAGCGCTTCCTCCCCGGACGATGCCCGTACCAGCGTCTGATCGAGCGCAGAGAGGATGGCCTCCAGCGCCAGCAGATTCTCCGGCCGGTCATCGACCAGGAGGATCTTGGCCTTCTGCACCATGGCCCGCCCTCCTCGCCCCGGCGGTACACCGGGCGCCGCCCCAGGGGACGACTCCGTTTCGCCGCCCGTCCTTGTGCCGGTCATCGTAGCCGCACCCCGCCTGTCGCCACACCCTGTCACCGCGATGTCACTGTGCACGCAACGAAAACGCGGCGGGAGCCCGGATGGTTCCCGGAATCCAGGATTCCCACACGTCCGCGGAGCCCATGATCCGACAACTCCCCGGGAACGCCGAAGGTTCCCGCCGCGTTCCTGTCCGGCCCGGCCGGCACGGTCACTGCGCGCCCATCCACTGCCGCATCACCGCCAGCAGGTGGTCGGGGTCGACCGGCTTGGTGACGTAGTCGGAGGCGCCCGACTCGATCGCCTTCTCCCGGTCGCCCTTCATCGCCTTGGCGGTCAGCGCGATGATCGGCAGGCCGGCGAACTGCGGCATCCTGCGGATCGCCGTGGTCGTCGCGTACCCGTCCATCTCCGGCATCATGATGTCCATCAGGACGACCGCCACGTCGTCGTGCTGCTCCAGCACCTCGATGCCCTCGCGGCCGTTCTCGGCGTACAGCACCGACAGCCCGTGCTGCTCCAGGACGCTGGTGAGCGCGAACACGTTCCGGATGTCGTCGTCGACGATCAGCACCTTCTCGCCGCCGAACCGCACCGACCGGGCCGGCTGCGGCGTGCTCTCCTGCTCGGGCACCGCCGTCCACTGCTCGGACCGCTGATCGCCCCGCGGCAGCGTCCGGCGGCGGCGCCGGAACAGCGCCGCGGGACCGTTCTGCGTCTCGCGGTACGACTTCACCTCGGCCGGCGTCTCGATCTCCACCGCGGACAGCTCCAAGGACTGCTCCGCCTCCGAGGCGAGCAGCTCACCGGCCTCCAGCGGGGGCACGGACTGCTGATAGCCCTGCGGCGGCAGCTCGCTCGGGTGCAGCGGCAGGTACAGCGTGAACGTCGAGCCGCGGCCCGGTTCGCTCTGCGCGTGGATCTCTCCGCCGAGCAGCTGCGCGATCTCCCGCGAGATCGAGAGCCCGAGGCCGGTACCGCCGTACTTACGGCTGGTCGTGCCGTCCGCCTGCTTGAACGCCTCGAAGATCACCCGCATCTTGCTGGCCGCGATACCGATGCCGGTGTCCGTGACCGAGAACGCGATCAGCTCACCGTCCGGGTCGGTCAGCGCCCCGGCCTCCAGCAGCTGCTCCCGGATGGTCTGCGGCACATTCGCCCCGGCCGGCCGGATCACCAGCTCCACCGACCCGGAGTCGGTGAACTTCACCGCGTTGGACAACAGGTTGCGCAGCACCTGCAGCAGCCGCTGCTCGTCGGTGTGCAGGGTCGCCGGCAGCTCCGGGGAGACCCGTACGGACAGATCCAGGCCCTTCTCGGCGGTCAGCGGCCGGAAGGTGGCCTCCACGTAGTCCACGAGCTGGACGAGCGCGATGCGCGTCGGGGAGACGTCCATCTTGCCCGCCTCGACCTTGGACAGGTCCAGGATGTCGTTGATCAGCTGCAGCAGGTCGGAGCCGGCGCCGTGAATGGTCTCCGCGAACTCCACCTGCTTCGGCGACAGGTTGCCCTCGGCGTTGTCGGCGAGCAGCTTGGCCAGAATCAGCAGCGAGTTGAGCGGGGTGCGCAGCTCGTGCGACATGTTCGCGAGGAACTCGCTCTTGTAGCGCATCGACACCGCGAGCTGCTCGGCACGCTCCTCCAGGACCTGCCGGGCCTCCTCGATCTCGGTGTTCTTCACCTCGATGTCACGGTTCTGCCGGGCCAGCAGCTCGGCCTTCTCCTCCAGTTCGGCGTTGGAGGCCTGCAGCGCCTTCTGCCGGTTCTCCAACTCGGCCGAGCGTTCGCGCAGTTGCTCGGTCAGCTCCTGCGACTGCTTCAGCAGCTGCTCGGTCTTGGTGTTGACCGAGATGGTGTTGACGCTGGTCGCGATCATCTCGGCGATCTGGTTGAGGAAGTCCTTCTGGATCTGCGTGAACGGCGTGAACGAGGCCAGCTCGATCACCCCGAGCACCTTGCCCTCGAACAGCACCGGCAGCACGATCACCTGCGCGGGCGGGGCCTCGCCGAGCCCGGAGGAGATCTTCAGATAGCCACTGGGCGCGTTGTCCACCAGGATCGTCCGCTTCTCCTCGGCTGCCGTGCCGATCAGCGCCTCACCCGGCCGGAACGACGTCGGCATGGACCCCATCGAGTAGCCGTACGACCCCAGCATGCGCAGTTCGTAGTCGTCCTCGCCGCCGACCACGTCCTTGCCCTCCATGAGCGGCATCGCCAGGAAGAACGCGCCGTGCTGCGCGGACACCACCGGCGTCAGCTCGCTCATGATCAGCGAGGCCACGTCCTCCAGGTCACGGCGTCCCTGCATGAGCGCGGAGATACGGGCGAGGTTGCCCTTGAGCCAGTCCTGCTCCTTGTTGGCGATGGTCGTGTCGCGCAGGTTGGCGATCATCTTGTTGATGTAGTCCTGCAGTTCCTGGATCTCGCCGGACGCGTCCACGTCGATCTTCAGGTTCAGGTCGCCGCGGGTCACCGCGGTCGCCACGCGCGCGATGGCACGCACCTGCCGGGTCAGGTTCCCGGCCATCTCGTTCACCGACTCGGTCAGGTCCCGCCAGGTGCCGTCGACGTCACGCACGCGTGCCTGACCGCCGAGCTGCCCCTCGGTGCCCACCTCGCGGGCCACCCTCGTGACCTCCTCGGCGAAGCTGGACAGCTGGTCGACCATCGTGTTGATCGTCGTCTTCAGCTCGAGGATCTCGCCGCGCGCGTCAATGTCGATCTTCTTGGTCAGATCACCCTTGGCGATGGCCGTGGTGACCATGGCGATGTTGCGCACCTGACCCGTCAGGTTGGACGCCATCTGGTTCACGGACTCGGTGAGGTCCTTCCAGGTGCCGGCCACGCCCGGTACGTGCGCCTGGCCGCCGAGGATGCCGTCCGTGCCCACCTCACGGGCCACCTTGGTGACCTGGTCCGCGAACGAACTCAGCGTCTTCACCATGGTGTTGATGGTGTCGGCGAGCTGCGCGACCTCACCGCTCGCCTCGATCGTCACCTGCCGCGTCAGGTCACCGTTGGCGACGGCCGCGGCCACCTGGGAGATGTTCCGCACCTGCATGGTCAGGTTGTTGGCCATCAGGTTGACGTTGTTGCTGAGGTCCTTCCAGATACCGGTGACGCCCGGCACGTGCGCCTGGCCGCCCAGGATGCCCTCGGTACCCACCTCACGGGCCACCCGGGTCACCTGCTCGGCGAAGCTGGACAGCTGGTCCACCATCGTGTTGACCGTCGTGACGAGTTCGAGGATCTCGCCCTTGGCGTCCACGGTGATCTTCTTGGACAGGTCGCCCTTGGCGACCGCGGTCGTGACCTCGGCGATGTTGCGCACCTGGATCGTCAGGTTGTTCGCCATGAAGTTCACGGACTGCGTGAGGTCCTTCCAGGTGCCGGAGACGCCCTGGACCTCGGCCTGGCCGCCGAGCATGCCCTCCGTGCCCACCTCACGGGCCACCCGCGTGACCTCCTGGGCGAACGACGACAGCTGGTCGACCATCGTGTTCAGGGTGTTCTTCAGCTCCAGGATCTCCCCGCGCGCGTCCACGGTGATCTTCTGGGAGAGGTCACCGCGGGCCACGGCGGTGGCGACCTGGGCGATGTTGCGCACCTGGGCGGTGAGGTTGCCGGCCATGCCGTTCACGGAATCGGTGAGATCCCGCCACACACCGGCGACCCCGGGCACCTGCGCCTGCCCGCCGAGACGGCCCTCGGTACCCACGTCCCGGGCCACCCGGGTCACCTGGTCGGCGAAGGCGGACAGCTGGTCGACCATCGTGTTGATGGTGTTCTTCAGCTCGAGGATCTCGCCGCGCGCGTCGACGTCGATCTTCTGCGACAGGTCACCGCGTGCCACCGCCGTCGTCACCTGGGCGATCTGCCGCACCTGCGAGGTCAGGTTGCCGGCCATGAAGTTGACGGAGTCCGTCAGCTCCTTCCAGGTGCCCGACACGCCGTCCACCCGGGCCTGACCGCCCAGCCGGCCCTCCGTGCCCACGTCCCGCGCCATCCGCGTCACCTGGTCGGCGAAGCTCGACAGCTGGTCCACCATGCGGTTCACGGTGTTCTTCAGCTGGAGCATCTCACCGGAGACATCGACGGTGACCTTCTGGGAGAGGTCGCCGTTGGCCACCGCCGTGGTCACCTGGGCGATGTTGCGCACCTGCCCGGTGAGGTTGCGGAACGCCGTGTTGACGGAGTCCGTCAGGTCCTTCCACGTACCGGCCGCACCCGGCACCTGCGCCTGGCCGCCCAGCTCACCCTCGACACCGATCTCCCGCGCGACCCGCGTCACCTCGGCACCGAACGCCGACAGCTGGTCCACCATGCCGTTGACGGTGTTCTTCAGCTCCAGCATCTCGCCGGCCACGTCCACGGTGACCTTCTGCGACAGGTCACCGCTGGCCACCGCGGTCGTCACCGCGGCGATGTCGCGCACCTGCGTGGTCAGGTTCCGGAAGACCGTGTTGACCGAGTCCGTCAGGTCCTTCCACGTACCGGCCGCGCCCGGAACGTTCGCCTGCCCGCCGAGCCGCCCCTCCGCACCGACCTCGTTCGCCACCCGCGTGACCTCGTCGGCGAAGATCCGCAGCGTCTCGGTCATCTGGTTGATCGTCTCGGCGAGCTGCGCCACCTCGCCGCGCGCCGGAACCGTCACCTTCTGCGACAGGTCACCGTTGGCGACCGCCGTCGTGACCTGCGAGATACCGCGCACCTGAGCGGTCAGGTTGCCGGCCATCGTGTTGACGGAGTCGGTCAGCTCCTTCCACACACCGGCCACCCCGGGCACCCGCGCCTGGCCGCCCAGGATGCCCTCCGTGCCCACCTCCCGGGCCACCCGCGTCACCTCGGAGGAGAACGACGACAGCTGGTCCACCATCGTGTTGACGGTGTTCTTCAGCTCCAGCATCTCGCCGGCGACGTGCACGGTCACCTTGCGTGACAGGTCACCCTTGGCGACCGCCGTGGTCACCAGGGCGATGTCGCGCACCTGGGCCGTCAGCCGGTACGCCATGGTGTTGACGGAGTCGGTCAGGTCCTTCCACGAACCCGACATACCGCGCACCTGGGCCTGGCCGCCGAGCTTGCCCTCGGTACCCACCTCGCTGGCCACGCGCGTGACCTCGTCCGTGAACGTCGACAACTGGTCGACGAGGTTGTTGACGGTGCGGCCGACCTTCAGGAACTCACCACGCAGCGGATGCCCGGTCCCACCGTCCGGGGCCTGCGTCCGCAGCTCCATACGCGGCGACAGATCACCGTCGGCGACCGCCGTGAGGACCCGGCTGACCTCCGACACCGGCCAGACGAGATCGTCCACCAGCGCGTTGGAGTTGTCGACGGCGGCCGCCCAGGAGCCCTCGCAGGCCCCCGTCTCCAGCCGCTCCGTGAGCTTTCCCTCACGTCCGACCATGCGCCGCACCCGGGACAGCTCACCGGTCAGATGCAGATTGCGGTCGGCCACCTCGTTGAAGACGGCCGCGATCTCCGACATCACGCCGTCCCCGGACACCGTGAGCCGCTTGCGGAAGTTCCCGTCACGCATCGCCACGAGAGCGGTCAGCAGCCGGTTCAGGGCAGCTGTGTCCACGGCGGTGGTGCCGCCGCTCCTGCCCAGGGACGGTCCGCCCTTCGCGCGCGTCTTCGTGCCCCGCGTCGCCGCGCCAGACTCCACTGTGTCCCTCCCGGAGGGGTAGACCGTCACTGCTGTGCTCGGCCGCTTCGGACCCGGTGTGCCGATCATCGGCATACCGGTTACTTCCGCGTACCGGTTACTGCTGCGTATTTCTGCCAGACGAGATCCGGCCACACCAGGGGCTGCTGCCCACCGTGCACGGAACACACGCAGGCAGACCCGACCTTCATCAGAAGCTTGCCCAGTGTTTCACCCCGGCCGAACCAGGCCATAACAGTTCGGCAGCTTCGCACATCGTCCGCACACCATGGGGGGTAAACACCGGCGACCGGCATCCGATCGGACGGCGAAGGTAAGTAACCTTGCATGCGGCTGTCCAGCCGCACCGGTCCCGACCGGCCTGGGCGGTGGCACGAGCACGAGCGGGCATCGGAGGGGCGGCCGCAGACCATGACCACCGGAGTGATCCCCGGGGGACAGCCCCCGGAGCCACAGCCGACGGGTGAGCCGATGCCGCAGCAGCGTCGCGAGCCGGCCGGCCCCGCAGACCTGCACGTCGACAACCGGCCGAGGAGTTTTGTGATCACCGCGCGCGCGGCCGCCAGCTTCGAGCCCGTGGGGCGGTCGGTCGCGACCGCCCGCTCCTTCGTCCGCGACACCCTCCAGGGCTGGGGCTTCGCCGACATCGTGGACGACGCGGTCGTCCTCACCAGCGAGCTGGTGACCAACGCGGTCGTCCACGCGGGCACGCACGCGGAGGTGCTGTGCCTGCGCACCGAGGACGGCGTGCGCATCGAGGTCTCCGACCGCTACCCGGAGCGCGAGGTACCCCTCCAGAACGCCGCCGCCACCATGGGCAGCCCCGACCGGGAAGGCGGCCGCGGCCTGCAACTGTGCGCGGCCCTCGCCACCCGCTGGGGCGTGGACTACACGCCGACCCACAAAAACGTCTGGTTCCAGCTCAATCTGCCCGAACGCGCGGTCGGTACCCGCACGGCCGGCCCGTCCCTCCCCGCCGACCTCCTCCCGCTGGCCGACAGCCGGGTCCGCGTCGCGGTCCTCCAGGTCGACCGGAAGGGCGCCCTCAGCGCCTGGAACGAGGACGCCGAGGACATCTTCGGCTACCCCGCGGCCGAGGCCATCGGCAAACCCCTCACCGAACTCGCGGCCTGGCCGCACACCCCGGGCACCAGCACCGGCGTCGCCGAGGCGCTCCAGCTCTCGCGCTGGGAGGGCAGCTACGGCATCCGCGGCGCCGACGGCCGGGTCGTCCAGGTGTACGCCTCCCACCTCAGGGTCCGCGACACCGGCGGGGAGCCCTCCACCGTCTGCCTCCTGGTACGGGACCACGAGCGGGCCGTCCTGCAGACGCCGCCGCGCGTGCCGGCCACCGACCAGACCCAGTCCGCCGACGGGCAGAGCACCGACCCCTTCGAGGTGTTCATCGGCTCCCCCGCCCCCGACGACCTCGACGGCCTGCTCCAGCGCACGGTGGAACGCGCCCGCGACATGCTCGACGGCGACTCCGCGTTCCTGCTGCTCGCCACCGACGACGAGACGGAACTGGAGGTCCGCGCCTCCACCGGCCTGCCCTCCGCCCGCCAGCGCTTCGCCCGCGTCCCCGTCGAAGCCGGCCCGGGCCGCTACGGCTCCGCGCGCATGCCCGCCGTCCACGACGACCTGCTGGCCGTACCCGGCGCCGTCCCCCTGCTGGGCGGCACCGGCATGCGCTCGGTCGTCACGGTGCCGCTCAAGGTCGAGGGCCGCCTCACCGGCTCTCTCGGCGTCGCGGCGGAGGCACCCGGCCGGTACTCCAACGAGGAGGCACTGCGCCTGCAGTTCGCCGCCGACCGGATCGCCCTGGCCGTCGAGTCCGCCCGCCTGGGGGAGCTGGAGCGGCTGCGCCGCGGCTCCCTGAGCTTCCTGGTCGAGGCCTCCGACCTGCTGGCCGGCACCCTGGACCGGGACCAGACCCTGGCCCTGATGGCCCAGATGACGGTGCCGACGCTGGCCACCTGGTGCGCGGTGTACACGATCGCCGACCAGGCCTCCGAGCCGTACCTCTCCTACGTCCTGCACGAGGACGAGGAACTCATCGACGGCATCAAGTCGTTGTTGTCGAAGGTCCCGCCGCCGGACCCGGTCCCGACCCCCGGCGCCCGCGTCTGGACCGCCCCCGGCGAGGTCGCCCACCAGGCCGCCCTGCGCACCTCGATGCGCAGCCTCGGTCTGGCCGGTGGTCCCCCGCACCAGATCGCCTCGGCCATCGGCCCGACACTGGCGACGGCCGGCGCGGTCGGCGGCGAGACGGTCGTGCTGCCGCTCGTGGCCCGCAACCGCGTCATCGGCATGCTGACCCTCGGCAAGCCCACCGACGAGCACTTCCGCCAGGAGATCCTGGAACTCGCCGAGGATCTGAGCCGCCGGGCCGCCCTCGCCCTGGACAACGCCCGCCTCTACTCGGAGCGCACGGCCATCAGCCAGGCCCTCCAGCGCAGCCTCCTGCCACCCGGCACCCCGCACATCGAAGGCGTGGAGGTCGAGGTCATCTACCGCGCGGCCGGCGAGGGCAACGAGGTCGGCGGCGACTTCTACGACGTCTTCCCCATCGGCGAGGGCGCGTACGGCTTCGCCATCGGCGACGTCTGCGGTACGGGCCCGAACGCGGCGGCGGTCACCGGCCTGGCCCGGCACGCCCTGCGCCTGCTGGCCCGCGAGGGCCTGAGCGGCCCGGCCGTACTGGAGCGCCTGAACTCCGCGATCCTCGACGAGGGCGACCGCAGTCGCTTCCTGACCCTCCTCTACGGCGAGTTGCGCCCGCAGCCGGACGGCAGCGCGGACCTGAAGGTCGTCTGCGCCGGGCATCCGCTCCCGCTGCGCCTGCGCCAGGACGGCACAGTGGTGGCGGCGGCCGAACCGCAGCCCCTGCTGGGCGTCATCGAGGACCTGGAGTTGTACGAGGAGGCGGTCACGCTCGACCCCGGTGACGTGCTGCTCTGTGTCACGGACGGCGTCACCGAACGCCGCGAGGGCACGCGCATGCTGGGCGACGACGGCCTCGCCGACGTCCTCACCACCTGCACGGGGCTCACGGCGGGCGCCGTGGCGGCGCGCATCATGCGCGCGGTGGAACGGTTCGCGTCGGACGCACCGTCCGACGACATGGCGATTCTGGCGATGCGGGTTCCCGGAATCCACCCGGAGGCATGAGGCACGGAGGCATGAGAAAAGGCCCCACCCGGAAGGGTGGGGCCTTTTGCGCCTGAGCCCCCAAACGGAATCGAACCGTTGACCTTCTCCTTACCATGGAGACGCTCTACCGACTGAGCTATAGGGGCCTGTCACTTTCGGGGTTTCCCCCGCGGCGACGAAGAAACTGTACCTCGAACAGGCCCGACTTCCCAAATTCGTTCGGGGGCCGTTCAGAAGGCGGGCTGGAGCAGTCCGCCGAGTGCGTTGCAGGCGGACACGATGTGCTGCATCTCCCGCTTGGTGAGCGAGGCGTCCACGGGGAGCGCGAGTGTCTCGTCGGCTGCCAGCTCGGTCTGCCGCAACGACACACGTCGACGGAACTCCGGCAGCCGGTGCACAGGCGTCTTCACCGGCACCCGGCACTCAACTCCCTTGGCCCGCACGGCACGGGCGAAGGCGTCCCGGTCCGGCCGGCCGTTCCCCGGGACCCGCACGACGTACTGCTGATAGGTGTGCCCGTCACCGCCGTCCGGCGTCCGTACGCCTTTGAGTCTGGCGTCGAGGTACGCGGCACGTTCCCTGCGCTGCGCTATCTCGTCGTACGGCGCCTCGGACTCGCCCTGTTCCAGCACCAGCAGTCCATGCCGTTGCCCGAGCGTGTGCAACCGCCCGATGTCCGCGCGCCGTCCGAAGCGGTGGACGACAACGATCGCGGCCGTGCGTGGAGTTACGGCGGCCTCGACCGCGTCCGGATCGAGGCAGTAGGTCAGCGGGTCTATGTCGGCGAACACCGGGAGCGCACCGGCCAGGGCCACGGCCCCGGCGACCTCGATGTTCCCGAAGGCCGGTACGACGACCTCGTCACCGACTCCGACGCCGGCGGCACTGAGCATGGCTGCAGTTCCCATGTCTGCGATGCTGGGCGCGGGACGTGAACGACACGTTACGCGAACCAAAAAAAGGCCGGACCCTGAACCGAAGTTCAGGATCCGACCTTTGAATAATTGTTCGGCGGCGTCCTACTCTCCCACAGGGTCCCCCCTGCAGTACCATCGGCGCTGTGAGGCTTAGCTTCCGGGTTCGGAATGTAACCGGGCGT
>NZ_JBVIIT010000035.1:0-82610 GCF_055569615.1 Streptomyces sp. NPDC031379
CCCCCCCCCCCCCCCCCCCCCCCCCCCCCCCACCCCCCCCCCCCCCCCCCCCCCCCCCCCCCCCCCCCCCCCCCCCCCCCCCCCCCCCCCCCCCCGCTGCAGTTTTATGGGGACATTTCACGGCATGGGCGCGCTTCCATGGTGGCCGAAACCAGCCGTTCGGCAGCCGGAGGACGGTCAGCCGTGGCCCAGTGCCCGCTCCACCTCGATCTCGATCACCACGCGTGACGGATTCGGCCCCGGCGTCCGCTCGTAGCGCTCGGCGTAGCGCCGCACCGCATCCGCGACCCGCTCCGGTTCCGTCCGTATCGTCGCGCGCCCCTCCAGCGTGGCCCAGCGCCGGCCGTCCACCTGGCACACCGCGACCCGGGCGCCCCCGGGGCCGGCCGAGAGCACGTGGGACACCTTCGCGGAGGTCCTGTTCGTGATCACCCTGGCCAGTCGGGCCCCGGGGTCGTAGGTCACCCCGACCGGCACCACGTGCGGACTGCCGTCGGGCCGGAGCGTGGTCAGCGTGCACAGATGCCGCTCACGCCAGAACGCGAGGTAGGGCTCGTCCGGGGCGGCGGGGTCTACGGAGTGCGTCACCATGCCCGCAACCTAGCCCGAAAGCCCGCCCTCTGACATTGAGTGGAATAGACTCAACTTTGTGTACGCTGGTTAAGTCAGCAGTGGAGAGAGGCCGAGGAGGAGAACGGATACGTGGACGCCGAGCTGACCAACAGGAGCCGGGACGCGATCAACGCGGCCGGCAACCGGGCCGTGACCGAGGGGCACCCGGACCTCACCCCCGCTCACCTGCTGCTGGCTCTGCTCCAGGGGCAGGACAACGAGAACATCACCGACCTGCTCGTGGCCGTCGACGCCGACCAGGCCGCCGTACGCTCCGGCACGGAGCGGATCCTGGCCGGGCTGCCCAGCGTGACCGGTTCCACGGTCGCGCCCCCGCAGCCCAACCGGGAGCTGCTGGCCGTGATCGCCGACGCCGGCGAGCGCGCCAAGGACCTCGGTGACGAGTACCTGTCCACGGAGCATCTGCTGATCGGCATCGCCGCGAAGGGCGGCGCCGCCGGCGAGGTGCTCGAGGAGCAGGGCGCCGAAGCCAAGAAGCTGCTGGAGGCCTTCCGCAAGGCCAGGGGAGGACGCCGCGTGACCACCGCCGATCCCGAGGGTCAGTACAAGGCCCTGGAGAAGTTCGGCACCGACTTCACCGCCGCCGCCCGCGAGGGCCGCCTCGACCCGGTCATCGGACGGGACCAGGAGATCCGGCGGGTCGTGCAGGTACTGAGCCGCCGCACCAAGAACAACCCCGTCCTCATCGGCGAGCCCGGCGTCGGCAAGACCGCCGTCGTCGAGGGGCTCGCCCAGCGGATCGTCAAGGGGGACGTACCGGAGTCGCTGAGGAACAAGCGGCTGGTGGCGCTGGACCTGGGCGCGATGGTGGCCGGCGCCAAGTACCGGGGCGAGTTCGAGGAGCGGCTGAAGGCGGTGCTCGCCGAGATCAAGGAGTCGGACGGGCAGATCATCACCTTCATCGACGAGCTGCACACCGTCGTGGGCGCCGGCGCCGGCGGGGATTCGGCCATGGACGCGGGCAACATGCTCAAGCCGATGCTGGCCCGTGGCGAGCTGCGCATGGTCGGCGCGACCACGCTGGACGAGTACCGGGAGCGGATCGAGAAGGACCCCGCCCTGGAGCGCCGCTTCCAGCAGGTGCTGGTCGCCGAGCCGACCGTCGAGGACACCATCGCGATCCTGCGCGGGCTGAAGGGCCGCTACGAGGCCCACCACAAGGTGCAGATCGCCGACAGCGCGCTGGTGGCCGCCGCCACCCTGTCCGACCGGTACATCACCTCCCGCTTCCTGCCGGACAAGGCCATCGACCTCGTCGACGAGGCGGCCTCCCGCCTGCGCATGGAGATCGACTCCTCCCCGGTCGAGATCGACGAACTGCAGCGCGCGGTCGACCGGCTGAAGATGGAGGAGCTGGCGATCGCCAAGGAGACCGACCCGGCCTCCCGCGAACGCCTGGAGAAGCTGCGCCGCGACCTTGCCGACAAGGAGGAGGAGCTGCGCGGCCTGACCGCCCGCTGGGAGAAGGAGAAGCAGTCCCTCAACCGGGTCGGTGAGCTGAAGGAGAGGCTGGACGACCTGCGCGGCCAGGCCGAGCGCGCCCAGCGCGACGGCGACTTCGACACCGCGGCCAAGCTGCTCTACGGCGAGATCCCGCAGCTGGAGAAGGAGCTGGAGGCCGCCTCCGCCGCCGAGGAGGAGGTCGCCAGGGACACCATGGTCAAGGAGGAGGTCGGCTCCGACGACATCGCCGACGTCGTCGCCGCCTGGACCGGCATCCCCTCCGGGCGCCTGATGGAGGGCGAGACGCAGAAGCTGCTGCGCATGGAGGACGAAATCGGCAAGCGGCTCATCGGCCAGACCGAGGCCGTGCGGGCGGTCAGCGACGCCGTACGGCGCTCCCGGGCCGGCATCGCCGACCCCGACCGTCCCACCGGATCCTTCCTCTTCCTCGGCCCGACCGGTGTCGGCAAGACCGAACTCGCCAAGGCGCTCGCCGACTTCCTCTTCGACGACGAGCGGGCCATGGTCCGCATCGACATGTCGGAGTACGGCGAGAAGCACAGCGTGGCCCGGCTGGTCGGCGCGCCTCCCGGCTACGTCGGCTACGAGGAGGGCGGCCAGCTCACCGAGGCCGTCCGCCGCCGCCCGTACAGCGTGATCCTGCTGGACGAGGTGGAGAAGGCCCATCCCGAGGTCTTCGACATCCTGCTCCAGGTGCTGGACGACGGCCGCCTGACCGACGGTCAGGGCCGTACGGTCGACTTCCGCAACACCATCCTGGTGCTCACCTCCAACCTGGGCAGCCAGTTCCTGGTCGACCCGCTCAGCAGCGAGGCGGAGAAGAGGGAACAGGTGCTGGAGGTCGTCCGTGCCTCCTTCAAGCCGGAGTTCCTCAACCGGCTCGACGACCTGGTGGTCTTCTCGGCGCTGACCAAGCCCGAGCTGGAGCGGATCGCGCAGCTCCAGCTCGACCGCCTGGCCAGGCGGCTGGCCGAGCGCCGGCTCGGTCTGGAGATCACCCCGCAGGCGCTGGAGTGGCTCGCCGAGGAGGGCCTGGACCCGGCCTACGGCGCCCGGCCGCTGCGCCGTCTCGTGCAGACCGCCATCGGCGACCGGCTCGCCAAGGAGATCCTCTCCGGCGAGATCAAGGACGGCGACACGGTCCGCGTGGACCGCTTCGGCGAGGGCCTGCTGGTGGGCCCGGCGACCGGGAAGACGCTGTGACGCTCAGGTGGTGAACGCCGAGAACCGTACGAGGGCCCGGTCCGGGCCCTCGTACGTCACGTCGACGTTCACGGCGTACGCGCCGAAGCCGGGGTCGGACTTGCCGGGGACCTGGCCGGCGTAGTGCGCGAAGCCCTCGTGGAAGGCGAGGTCGAGACAGAGGTCGACGGAGTCCGGGTAGCAGTACTCCGCCTTCGGCTCCGGCGCGTCCGGATAGGTGGTCCTCAGCCAGTCGCGCACGCCGTCCCGCGGCATCCGGAACCGGGCCACGTAGTCGGTGTCCAGCCACGCCTGCACCGTGCACTCGGCGTCGTACGCCCCGTCCGGCAGCTTCGCCCCGCCGAAGGCGAGCGCCTCGGCGCACGCGGCCTCCTCCGGCTCCCCACCCAGCGGGTAGTCGGAGGTCGCGAACCTCACCACCGCCACGACCAGCCAGATCAGCACCACACCGGGCAGCACCCCGACCGCCGCGAAAAGCCCCCATCCGGTCCGCCCCCGTGCCGCCATTTCGGCCTCCGTCACCCGCTCGCCTCACCCGACCAGCCGGATCATGTCAGCCCATGGCTGACAGGTCATGCCGGGGCTTGCCACCCCCCTCCCCGCATGGGGGAGGATGGCGGGATCCGCATGAAGGGAAATACACGGTGAGCATCGACCCGTCCTCGATTCCGAACTTCGGGGGCCAGCCCGAACCGCAGCCCCAAGGACCGGCGGGCCCCGTCGTCCCGGATCAGGACCTCGTGAAGCAGCTCCTCGACCAGATGGAGCTGAAGTACGTCGTCGACGAGGAGGGTGACCTCGCGGCGCCGTGGGAGCAGTTCCGCACCTACTTCATGTTCCGCGGGGAGGCCGAGCAGGCGGTCTTCTCGGTGCGGACCTTCTACGACCGCCCCCACCAGATCGGCGAGAAGCCGCAGCTGCTGGAGTCCGTCGACGACTGGAACCGCCGCACCCTGTGGCCCAAGGTGTACACCCACACCCACGACGACGGCACCGTCCGTCTGATCGGCGAGGCCCAGATGCTGATCGGCACGGGCGTCGACATCAACCACTTCGTCTCCTCCACGGTCAGCTGGGTGCGGGCCGCGATCGAGTTCGACAAGTGGCTCATCGAGCAGCTCGGCCTGGAGCAGGAGGTCGACGAGGCGGAGAAGCCCGAGGACGACGGAGAGTAGCTCCTGCGGGCTGCCGGCCCGTCACAGCGGCACGCGCCCGAACACCACGAGGTACGCGCCGTAGGCACAGCTGAGCCCGGCCAGGGACGCGACCACCACGGTCGCGTGCCAGGGCCGGGCTCTCGCCGTGCGCACCACCGCCCGGGCGAGCGGCAGCAGCAGCGGGAACGCCGGCAGCAGGAACCGCGGCTTGGACTCGAAGAAACCCGACCCGCCGAGCGCGATCAGCAGCAGCACCCCGCTGTGCACGAGAAGCGGCAGGGGCGCGCGCTCCAGGAGCAGCAGGGCGTAGAGCAGCGCGCCGGCCACCACGATGATCAGCGCCACCGGGAAGGGGAACCGGCCCCCGTGCAGCAGCACGCGGCGCACGACGTCCAGCGCGCCCTGCCCGAAGTCGAACCGGGACCCCCAGCGCCGCTGCACCTCGAAGTAGCCGCCGAGCGGGTTCCCCGTGCGCCGGCCGACCCACAGCAGGTACGCCGTCCAGCCCAGCGGGGCGAGCGCCGCGCCCGTCCACAGCCTGTGGGCGACCCGGCCGCGGCGGCGCCACAGCTCGGCGCCGGCCGCGGCCAGCACGGCGGCGGCGACCGCGAACCCGTTCGGCCGGGCGAGTCCCGCGAACGCCGCCAGGGAGCCGGCCCACAGCCAGTTCCCGGCCAGCACCGCGTACAGCGACCAGGCCGCGAACGCGGTCAGCACCGGCTCGGTGTACGCCATCGACAGCACCACCGAGTGCGGCAGCAGGCCCCACAGCAGCACCAGTGCGATGCCGACCGAGCGCCCGTGCAGCCGGGAGCCGACCGCGTGGATCCCGGCGGCGGCCACGGCGGCCGCCGTCCACGACACCAGCAGCCCGGCGCCGATCCCGCCGAGCGGCGTCAGCGTGGTGACCGTCCGCACCAGCGCCGGGTACAGCGGGAAGAACGCCAGGTCGCTGACGGTGGTCGAGCGCAGGTGCAGGGAGTGGCCGTAGCCGTGCGCGGCGATCCCCAGGTACCAGACCGAGTCCCAGGACCGGCCGAGCAGGGTGAGCGGGTGCTTGCCTGCGGCCTGCGCGACCAGGGCCAGCACGGCGGTACCGGTGAGCCGCGCGCTCAGGAACAGGCCCACCGCGAGGGCGCTCGCGCGGCCGGGGGACGGCCCGGTCCGCCGCTCGGGCGCCGGCTGCGGTGTGACGGCGGGTGGGACGAGGACGGTGCTGGCGTGGGTCACACCACCGCACCTTGCAAGGGCCCGGGCGCCGATGCGAGCAGCGGACGCCCGAGCGCGTCACCGGTTCACCTGTGTCGCGTACAGGACCGGCGTCCGCGCGGGTCCCGTACGGAGCCCGCGCGGGCGGCTCACATGCCCCGCAACCGCTGCGCCGCCTCCCGCAGCACCTCTTCCCGCTTGCAGAAGGCGAACCGCACGAAGGGGGCCCCCGCCTCCCGGTCGTCGTAGAAGACGGCGTTGGGGATGGCGACCACGCCCGCCCGCTCCGGCAGGGCGCGGCAGAAGGCGAAGCCGTCCTTCTCTCCGAGGGGGCGGATGTCGGTGGTGATGAAGTAGGTGCCGGCCGGCTTGAAGACCTCGAAGCCCGCCTCGGTCAGCCCCCGCGCGAGGATGTCCCGGCGGTCCTGCATGGAGCGTCGGAGGTCCGCGAAGTAGGAGTCCGGCAGGGCCAGGGCCTCGGCGACCGCGTACTGGAAGGGGCCCGAGGAGACGTACGTCAGGAACTGCTTCACCGAGCGGACGGCGCCGACCAGCTCCGGCGCGGCCGTCACCCAGCCGACCTTCCAGCCGGTGAAGGAGAAGGTCTTGCCCGCCGAGCCGATGCTCACCGTGCGCTCGCGCATCCCGGGGAAGGCGGCCAGCGGCAGGTGCTCGGCGCCGTCGAAGACCAGGTGCTCGTAGACCTCGTCCGTCACCACCAGCAGATCCCGCTCCACCGCCAGCTCGGCGATCGCGGCCAGCTCGGCGCGCGTGAGGACCGTGCCGGTCGGGTTGTGCGGGGTGTTGATCAGCAGCAGCCGGGTGCGGTCGGTGACGGCGGCGCGCAGCTCGTCGAGGTCCAGCCGGAAGCTGCCGTCGTACGGCCTGAGGGTCACCGGCACCCGCGTCCCGCCGGCCAGCTCGATGCTCGCCGCGTAGGAGTCGTAGTACGGCTCCAGCGCCACGACCTCGTCCCCGGGCTCGACCAGCGCCAGCAGCGAGGCCGCGATCGCCTCCGTCGCGCCTGCCGTGACCAGCACCTCGGTGTCGGGGTCGTACGACAGTCCGTAGCGGCGCAGCTGGTGCTCGGCGATCGCGGTGCGCAGCTCGGGGATGCCGGGGCCCGGCGGGTACTGGTTGCCGCGACCGTCGCGCAGCGCCCGTACGGCGGCCTCCCGGACCTCCTCGGGGCCGTCGGTGTCGGGGAAGCCCTGGCCCAGGTTGATCGACCCGGTGGCCACGGCGAGGGCGGACATCTCGGCGAAGATCGTCGTCCCGCCGAGTCGTCCTGTGCGGCTCCGCCCCGTGGCGGCGGGACGGCGGTCGAGGTGCGGGCGCTCGGTGGAGGTCATGCCGGTCATCCTGCGCCCAAGCTCTGGAGTTCCTCAACTCTGCTTTGCGCCTCGAGGCGGCCGGGCATCCCCCCGTCACCGCGCCGGACGCGGTGACAGGCGAGGCGCCCACGGGGGGCCGCTTCGGGGGAATGGAAGGAGGGTGACGCCATGACCTACGGCATCATCCTGACGGTCTTCATGGTCCTGGTGATCGGGGTCGTGATCGCCAGTGTGCGCAAGGGCAGCCCGGTGCGCCGGAACGCGCGTTCGTACGGCGGGGGCAGCAGCAGCGGCAGCAGCAGCACCAGCTGGTGGGCCGGTGGGTCGGACAGCGGCTCCGGTTCGGGCGGCCACCACGGTGGTGGTCACCACGGCGGGGGTCACCAGTCCTGCGGGGGCGGCTCTTCCTGCGGCGGCGGTTCCTCCTCCTGTGGTGGGGGTTCGTCGTGCGGTGGCGGGGGCGGATGCGGGGGAGGCAGCTGACACGGGGCAGCTGAGCTTCCACGCGCGGGCGCCCGCCGGACGAAGGCATTCCGGCGGGCGCTCGCCCGTCACCTCCCCGCGCCCGGCGTACGCCGTAGTTGAACAGTTGAGCTGTGGAGCCCTCTGAGGGATGGAAACCGCACGAAGTTGGGTAAAAACGCTGTGGGGGCGCCTCTGTTCATGATTCCCTCTAAATCGCCAACGCAGCCCCTCGGACGTCCCACAGACTCCCTTCCCCGGCCGGGCCGGCTGGGCTGACATGGCCGATCTCCCCCTCCTTGCGTGTTAGCGGAGCCGATCCATGCTCACGACCCTGAACACCTCCTACACCGATACGCGCGCAGCCGACCTCGCCTGGGCACTGGGACGCGAGCCGCTGCCCGCCCTGGCCACCCTGGATCTCGAACTCACGGGCGCCATATTGCAGTTGAGACTGCTCGGCGCGTCCCACCAGGTGCTCCTGGAGGAGAAGCGCGGCACCTGCTCGGAGACGGTCGCCTGTATTCCGGGCTCCAGTACGCCGCTCCCGCTGGGTGTGGCCAAGCGGGTCGGCGACTGGGAGTACGAGTTCGCCGCCCGCGTCGAGGTGCTCACGCCCGGCTCGTTCGCGGGCCGGGCCCAGGAGTTGCTGGCCCTCGTCTCCGACCATCCGCACGGCCTCGCCGGCGTCTTCCCCGGCAGCCCGCACGCGTTCACCGCGATGCTGGCCCAGCGGCACCAGGGCCAGGTGCACTGGCGCACCTGGCACGCCTACCCGCAGGACGGGCAGTTGGTGGCCACCCGCACCCGGGTCGGGGTGCGATCGTCCGTGGGGCAGCCGGGCTAGGGCGAGTTCGGGTGTCATAAACCCGGGGTGCGTCAACTGCCTCCATTTCCACACGTGTGGGTGACGAAGCGTACCGAGCCCGTGACGTAACGTCGCAGAGTGATCGAACCGCACGCCCCGGCGCCCCCGGGCGCCCCGCCCTCCTGGACCGGCCCCGCGCGGCTGCCCGTCCGGCCCGGCACCGGGCGGTTCCTGGTCCTCGTGTGCGTCTTCGTCTGTGCGGCCTGCGGACTGGTGTACGAACTCGAACTCGTGGCGTTCGCCTCGTACTTGATGGGCGACTCGGTCACCCAGGCCTCCGTCGTGCTGTCCGTGATGGTGTTCGCGATGGGCATCGGCTCCCTCGGCGCCAAGCGGCTGCGCTGGCACGCCGCCGCCGGTTTCGGCGCGGTCGAGTCGGTCCTCGCGCTGGTCGGCGGGTGCAGCGCGATGGTGTTGTACGCCGTGTTCGCCTGGACCGGCGGCTGGGGCGGGGTGTGGGCCGAGGGCCCGCGCTGTCTGCTGGTCGCCTTCTCCCTCGCCATCGGCCTGCTCATCGGCGCCGAGGTCCCCCTGCTGATGGAGCTGATCCAGCGCATCCGCCGCCAGGACGCGGGCGGCGCGGTGGCCGACCTGTTCGCCGCGGACTACGTCGGCGCCCTGGTCGGCGGTCTGGGCTTCCCCTTCCTGCTGCTGCCCTTCTTCGGCCAGCTGACCGGCGCCCTGCTCACCGGCACGGTCAACGTCGTCGCGGGCGGCGCCCTCGTCCTCGGCCTCTTCCGCCGCGACCTCACCCGCCGTGCCCGCTGGACCCTGCTCCTCGTCGGCCTCACCGTCCTCGGTGTCCTCGCCTCCGCCGCGGCCCTCGCCGACGACTTCGAACGGGCCGCCCGGCACGCCGTGTACGGCAAGGACGTCCGGGTGGCGGTGCAGACCGGCGTCCAGGAGGTCGTCCTGACCGGCGGCACCGACGGCAGGCCCCTCGACCTCTTCCTCGACGGCCGTCTCCGCGTCGGCGGCCGCGACGAACGCCGCTACCACGAGGCCCTCGTCCACCCGGCCCTGTCCGGCGCCTCCGACGCGCGCGTCCTGATCCTGGGCGGCGGCGACGGCATGGCCGCCCGCGAGGTGCTGCGCCACCGCCGGGTGCGCCGCGTCGACGTCGTCGAACTCGACCCCGGCCTGCTCCGGCTGGCCCGCCACGACCCCGGCCTGTCCGCCGCCAACGACCACGCCTACGCCGACCCCCGCGTCCACGTCACCACCGCGGACGCCCTCGGCCGGCTGCGCGGCGCCCCCGCGGCGGCGTACGACGTCGTGATCGCCGACCTGCCCGACCCCGGCATCACCGCCAGCACCAAGCTCTACTCCCAGGAGTTCTACGGCCTGGCCCGGCGCGTCCTGGCCCCGCACGGCCGCCTGGTGGTGCACGCCGGGTCCGTCACCACCCGCCCCCGCGTCTTCTGGACGGTCGCCGCGACCCTCCGCGCGGCCGGCTTCGCCACCGCCCCCTACCGGGTGCTGGGCCACGACTCCGGCTTCGCGGCCGGCCCCGACCGCTCCACGGGCACGCCCCGGGCACCGCACGACTGGGGCTTCCTGCTGGCGACACCGGGCCGTACTCCACCGCCCCTGCGTCTGGGTCCCGAACGTCTGCGCACCATGAACCCGGCCGAGCTGGCGGCGGACGGCGAGGCGGCGCAACGGACCCGGATCGAGGGCTTGCCGGCGTCGACGCTGGTGCATCCGCGGTACTGAAACGGGCGTCCGGGGGCGCGGCCCCCGGCAAGGCCGGGTGAGTTCCGGCCGCGACTGGGTAGGCTCAGCGGACATGGAGCACCAGGTCTTCGTCCCGGTTCCCGCCGAGCGGCTCGGAGCGGCACTGGCCGACCCCGCTCGCGTCGCCCGGGCGGTCCCCGGCCTGCAGCAGGACGCCGGTGCCGAACCCGTCGCCGGGCGGCTGAAGCTGCGTGTCGGCGGACACTCCGTCACCTACCGGGGCGCGGTACGGGTGGTGGCCCGCGAGGACGGTGCGTACGCCGTCGAGGGCGACGCCACCGAGGCCCGCGGTACCGGCACGGTCAAGCTCGCCCTCACCCTGCGCCTCGCCGACACCGACGGCGGCTGCACCGTCACCGTCGAGGGCACGGCGGACGCGGACGGCCGGATCACGGAGCTGCCGGCGGAGGCGGTCACCGCGGCGGCGACGAGGCTGCTGAACCGTTTCGTGGAGGGCCTGGCGGACGTGGGGGAGGAACCGCGGCCCCCGGCCGACCGTCCCGCCTCCGTCTTCGACACCGAGGTGCCCCCGCCGTCCCTGGACCGCGAGGTCCCGGACGAGATCGAGCACGGCGACGACGGGGCCGACCGCCTCGCCGAGGACTTCGCCGACACCGGTGAACCACCCGCCGAGGCCGCGCACGCACGCCGGACGATGATCGGCCGCAGCGCCGAGGAGGTCGACCACGCCCCGCCGCGCGGCCGCTACGCCCCCGTACCGGCCCCCCAGAGCATCGGCGTGAGCCCGGCCCTGCGCTGGGCGGCGCCCGCCGCGGCCCTGGCGCTCGCCTCGGCGATCGTCGTCACCCGCGCCCTGCGCCGACGCCGCTAGGGGGCTTCGTCCGGATCAGCCCGGGTCCGGCCCGATCCAGACGAAACCCTGGGGCGTCGCGTACGCGACGCGGTCTTGATCGCCCCAGTAGGGTCGTGCCGTGAGTGACGAAGACATCACGCTGACCGCGGGCGACGCGGAGGTGAGCGTGCTGCCGGGCAACGGCGGCCGTATCGGTGGGCTGCGGATCGGCGGCGTGGAGCTGCTGCGACAGGGCGAGCGCTTCGGTTGCTTCCCCATGGTGCCCTGGTGCGGCCGGATCCGGGAGGGCCGCTTCCTGGACGGCGCCACCGTGCGCCAGATGCCGCTCAACTCCCCGCCCCACGCCATCCACGGCACCGCCCGCGACGGTGCCTGGCGCACCGCGCGCGTCTCGGAGGACGAGGCGGTGATCACGTACGAGCTGGTGGACCCCTGGCCGTACGCCGGCCGTGTCACCCAGATCGTCGCGCTCGCCGAGGACAGCCTGACGCTGACGATGTCCGTGGAGGCGCACGACGACTCCTTCCCGGCGCAGATCGGCTGGCACCCGTGGTTCCACCGGAACCTCGGCGGCGAGGACGTCCGGCTGGGCTTCGAGCCCGCCTGGCAGGAGGAGCGCGGCGCCGACCACCTGCCCACCGGCAACCGCGTCGACCCGGGGCCCGGCCCCTGGGACGACTGCTTCGGCATGCCGGGCGGCGTCGACGTCACCCTCACCTGGCCCGGGCAGCTGGAGCTGAAGGTGACCAGCCGCGAGGAGTGGGTGGTGGTCTACGACGAGCAGGCCGAGGCCGTGTGCGTCGAGCCGCAGACCGGACCGCCCAACGGCCTCAACACCCACCCGCGGCTGGTCACGCCGCTGGAGCCGCTGGAGGCGACGACCACGTGGAGCTGGCGTCGGCTCTAAGCTGGTCGGCATGACGGACGTACGTGGCGCGCTGCTGCAGCAGATCAAGGACAAGGCCGTGGTGCACGGCAAGGTGACCCTCTCCTCCGGTCTGGAGGCCGACTACTACGTCGACCTGCGCCGCATCACCCTCGACGGCGAGGCCGCCCCGCTGGTCGGCCAGGTGCTCCTGGACCTGACCGCGGACCTGGAGTTCGACGCGGTGGGCGGGCTCACCATGGGCGCAGACCCGGTCGCGGCCGCCATGCTGCACGCCGCCGCCGCGCGCGGGAAGAGGCTGGACGCGTTCGTCGTGCGCAAGGCGGCGAAGGCGCACGGCCTGCAGCGCCGGGTGGAGGGGCCGGAGATCGCGGGCCGGCGGGTGCTCGTGGTGGAGGACACCTCCACCACCGGCGGCTCGCCGCTGACCGCGGTGGAGGCCGTGCGCGAGGCGGGCGCCGAGGTCGTCGCCGTCGCGACGATCGTGGACCGGGCGACCGGCGCCGCGGAGAAGATCGAGGCCGGGGCGGGCGTTCCGTACCGTTTCGCCTTCTCGAAGGATGAACTGGGTCTGGACTGACACGCCCCTTTGACCTGGACTTGGTGGGGGCATGGACCAGCGCCCCATGTCTGGAAAGATGGGGACGACGATGACGTCACCCCCAAGGTCTAGGTCAGGGCCGTAACGCAGCACGTCAACCCGCACACTCAAGGAGCGGACACATGCCCATCGCAACCCCCGAGGTCTACAACGAGATGCTCGACCGGGCGAAGGCAGGCAAGTTCGCCTACCCGGCCATCAACGTCACCTCGAGCCAGACCCTGAACGCGGCCCTGCGCGGCTTCGCGGAGGCGGAGAGCGACGGCATCGTCCAGATCTCGACCGGTGGTGCCGAGTTCCTCGGCGGTCAGTACAGCAAGGACATGGTGACCGGCGCGGTCGCGCTCGCCGAGTACGCGCACATCATCGCCGAGAAGTACCCGGTCAACATCGCGCTGCACACCGACCACTGCCCGAAGGACAAGCTCGACGGGTACGTGCGTCCGCTGCTCGCGCTCTCCAAGAAGCGCGTCGAGGCCGGCCTCGCCCCGCTGTTCCAGTCGCACATGTGGGACGGCTCCGCCGAGACCCTCGCGGACAACCTGGAGATCGCGCAGGAGCTGCTGGAGCAGGCCCGCGCCGCCAAGATCATCCTCGAGGTCGAGATCACCCCGACCGGTGGCGAGGAGGACGGCGTCTCGCACGAGATCAACGACTCCCTCTACACCACCGTCGAGGACGCGATCCGCACCGCCGAGGCCCTGGGCCTGGGCGAGAAGGGCCGCTACCTGCTCGCCGCCTCCTTCGGCAACGTGCACGGCGTGTACAAGCCGGGCAACGTCGTGCTCCGTCCCGAGCTGCTGAAGGAGCTGAACGACGGCGTCGCCGCCAAGTTCGGCAAGCAGTCGCCGTTCGACTTCGTCTTCCACGGCGGTTCCGGCTCCACCGAGCAGGAGATCCTGACCGCGCTGGAGAACGGCGTCGTGAAGATGAACATCGACACGGACACCCAGTACGCCTTCACCCGTCCGGTCGCCGACCACATGTTCAAGAACTACGACGGCGTCCTGAAGGTCGACGGCGAGGTCGGCGACAAGAAGACCTACGACCCGCGCACCTGGGGCAAGCTGGCCGAGGCGTCCATGGCCGCGCGTGTCGTCGAGGCCACGCGGAACCTGCGCTCGGCGGGCAACAAGATCAAGTAAGCGGTGCCTTCGGTGGGCCCGGCGGCTGTCTGAGCCGCCGGGCCCGCTGTATACCTGGGGGCATGCCCGACGTCCGGCTGGCCTCGCCCCGGGGCAAGTGGATCCTGTTCACCACGATCCTCGGCTCCAGCATGGCCATGCTGGACTCGACCGTCGTCAACGTGGCCCTGCCGACCATCGGCCGCGACCTCGGCGCGAGCCTGGCCGCGCTGCAGTGGACGGTCAACGCGTACATGGTCACACTGGCCGGCCTGATCCTGCTGGGCGGTTCGCTCGGGGACCGCTACGGCCGCCGGAAGATCTTCGTGCTCGGGGTGGTGTGGTTCGCGGCGGCCTCGCTGCTGTGCGGCCTGGCCCCGACCTCCGGCGTCCTCATCGCCGCCCGCGCCCTGCAGGGCATCGGCGGGGCGCTCCTCACCCCCGGCTCCCTCGCGCTCATCCAGGCCTCCTTCCACCCCGACGACCGGAGCCGGGCCGTGGGCCTGTGGTCCGGCTTCGGCGGGATCGGCGCCGCGGTCGGCCCCTTCCTGGGCGGCTGGCTGGTCACCGGCCCCGGCTGGCGCTGGGTGTTCCTGCTGAACATCCCGCTGGCCCTGCTGTGCGTCCCGGTCGCGGTCCGGCACGTGCCGGAGTCCGCCGGCCAGGGCGGGCAGGGCCGCTTCGACGTGCTCGGCGCGGCCCTCGGCGCCCTGGCCCTCGCCCTGCTGACCTACGCACTCATCGAGGCTCCCGGCGGCTCCCCGGCAGTAGCCCTGACCGGGGCGGCGGGCCTGGCCGCGGCGGCCGCCTTCGTGTACGTCGAGAAGCACCGCCCCGACCCGATGCTCCCGCCGGACATCTTCGCCTCGCGCCAGTTCACGGCGGTCAACCTGGTCACGCTGTGCGTGTACGCGGCCTTCGGCGGCTTCTTCTTCCTCACCGCGCTCCAGCTCCAGGTGGTCGCGGGCTACTCGCCGCTGGCCGCCGGTACGGCGCTGCTCCCCACCACCGCCCTGATGCTGCTGTTCTCGTCCCGCTCGGGCGCGCTGGCCGACCGCACGGGCCCCCGGCTGCCGCTCACCGTCGGCCCCCTGCTCTGCGCGGCGGCGATGCTGCTGATGCTCCGGGTCGGCCCGGACGCGGACTACCTCACGGACGTCCTGCCCGCGCTGCTGGTGATGGGCGCCGGCATGGTCACCCTGGTCGCCCCGCTGACGGCCACGGTCCTCGCCTCCGTGGACACCGCCCGGGCGGGCCTGGCCAGCGGCATCAACAACGCGGCGGCCCGCGCGGCGGGCCTGGTGGCGGTGGCCGCGCTCCCGCTGCTGGCGGGGATGGGGCCGGAGGCGTATCGCGACCCGGCCGCCTTCGACCGGTCCTTCGACCGGGCGATGCCGATCTGCGCGGGGACGCTGCTGCTGGGCTCGGCACTGGCTTTCGCGCTGGTCCGCCGGCCGGCTCCCGGGTGCCGCCGACCGGAGTGCCGGACCCACGGCAACGTGACGTGTCCGCCGTTGGAGGCGGGGGGCCGTCGCTAGGGGGTCTGGCGCCCGTCCGGGGCGCTCACCCGCGTATCCGTGCGAGAAACTGAACCCATGACGATTCACGAGAACCTCCTCGGTGGGCCGGCCCCGACCCACCTCCCGGACGATCCGGAGCCCCGCGAGCTGCTGGCGAGCGGCACCGCGCCGACGGACGTCGCCGCCCAGCACCCCACCTCCTCCCTCGCCTGGGCCCAGCTGGCCGACGACGCGTTCGAGCGTGGCGCGGTCGTGGAGTCGTACGCCTACGCCCGTACGGGATACCACCGCGGCCTGGACGCGCTGCGCCGCAACGGCTGGAAGGGCCACGGCCCGGTTCCGTGGGAGCACGAGCCGAACCGCGGCTTCCTGCGCGCCCTGCACGGCCTCGCCCGGGCCGCCGGGGCCATCGGCGAGCAGGAGGAGTACGAGCGCTGCACGCAGTTCCTGAAGGACTCCTCCCCGACGGCGGCCCAGACCCTGGGCTGACCCCCCGACGGGAGGTGCCGGTGTGGCCCGCCTGGCAGCAGGCGGGCCTTGCCGTATCCGGGGGGATTGCGGAGGATTCGGGGTGGGGACCGGGGCCCCCGTGCCGGCATCGGCAGGGGCGGACCGCTACCCGGAGTAACATCAGGAGACAGCGATGTCCCAAAAGGCTCACCCCCCTTCCGAGGCCGCTGAGCCCGAGACCCCGCATCTCGATTTCGCGGGCACGACGCCGTACGAGGACTACGTCAAGGCGGACGTGCTCACCCACCTCCAGCACACCCTCTCCGACGACCCCGGAGAGATGGTCTTCCTGGTCACCACCCAGGTCATGGAGCTGTGGTTCACGGTCATCGTCCACGAGTGGGAGACGGCCGCGCAGGCCCTGCGCTCGGACGACGTACCGACGGCGATCGCCGCGCTGAAGCGCTCGGTGCGGGAGCTGGAGGCGCTGAACGCCTCCTGGAAGCCGCTCGGCCAGCTGACCCCGGCGCAGTTCAACTCCTACCGCAGTGCCCTGGGCGAGGGCTCCGGCTTCCAGTCGGCGATGTACCGGCGCATGGAGTTCCTGCTCGGCGAGAAGTCCGCGTCCATGCTCGTACCGCACCGCGGCGCCCCGCGCGTCCACGCGGAACTGGAGAAGGCGCTGCACGAGCCGAGCCTGTACGACGAGGTGCTGCGGCTGCTGGCCCGCCGCGGCCACGCGGTCCCCGGGTCCGTCCTGCACCGTGACGTGGCCCGGCGCTACGAACCCTCGGACGTCGTCGAGTCGGCCTGGGCGGAGATCTACTCCGGCGACGAGAGCGCCGAACTCGCCCGCCTCGGCGAGGCCCTCAGCGACGTGGCGGAACTGGTGTGGCGCTGGCGCAACGACCACCTGGTCGCCACCCGCCGCGCGATGGGCGCCAAGCCCGGCACGGGCGGCTCCGCCGGCGTGGCCTGGCTGGAGAAGCGGGCCCGCAAGAACGTGTTCCCGGAGCTGTGGACGGCGAGGTCCCATGTCTGAACTGGCGCTGTTCGCGAAGAAGCTGGACGAGGCTGACGAACTGGCCCCGCTCCGCTCCCGCTTCGTCCTCGACACGGCATCCGATCACGCGGCCGGCGTCGCGGGGGTCTACCTGGACGGGAACTCGCTCGGCGCGCTGCCGGCGAACGTACCGGGGCGGCTGGAGGACGTCGTCCGGCGGCAGTGGGGCGAACTGCGGATCCGCTCCTGGGAGGAGAGCGGCTGGTGGACCGCGCCCGAGCGGATCGGCGACCGCATCGCCCCGCTGGTCGGCGCGGCACCGGGCCAGATCGTGGTGGGCGACTCCACCAGTGTCAACGTTCTCAAGGCACTTGTGGCGGCGATCCGCATGGCCGACGACAGCCGTGACGAACTCCTCGTCGACGCGACGACGTTCCCCACGGACGGCTACATCGCCGAGTCGGCGGCGCGCCTGACGGGCCGCACCCTGCGTGCGGTGACTCCTGCGGAGGTCCCGTCGGCGCTGTCCGGCCGCACGGCGGCGGTCCTGCTCAACCACGTCGACTACCGCACCGGGCGCCTGCACGACCTGCCGTCGCTGACGGCGGCGGTCCATGCCTGCGGGGCCCTCGCGGTCTGGGACCTGTGCCACAGCGCGGGCGCGCTGCCGGTGGGCCTGGACGAGCACGGGGTCGACCTGGCGGTCGGCTGCACCTACAAGTACCTGAACGGCGGCCCGGGCTCACCGGCGTACCTCTACGTCCGCCGCGACCTGCAGCCCCGTTTCGACTCCCCCCTCCCCGGCTGGAACTCCCACGCCGATCCCTTCGGCATGAGCCCGTCCTACGCCCCGGCACCCGGCGCCCTGCGCGGCCGCGTCGGCACGCCGGACATCCTCTCCATGCTGGCTCTGGAGGCGGCCCTGGAGGTCTGGGAGGACGTCTCCGTCACGGCCGTCCGTGCCAAGTCCCTCGCCCTGACGGACTTCTTCCTGCGCTGCGTGTCCACGTACACGGAGCCCGGCCGCGTGGAGTCCCTGACCCCCGAACCGCACGAGGAGCGGGGCAGCCAGGTCGCGCTGCGCTGTGCCGACGCGGGTGACGTGATGAAGCGGCTGATCGAGCGGGGCGTGGTGGGCGACTTCCGCCACCCCGACGTCCTCCGCTTCGGCTTCACCCCGCTGTACGTGAGCTTCGGCGAGGTGGAGCGAGCCGCCCGGGTGCTGGGGGAGGTGCTGGCGCCGCCGGCCCGCGGCTGACGGCTGACGGCTGACCGGGGGGCGGGGGTCCGGCTGCGGGCCGGTGGGGGCCGGCCGCGCGGATCCCGCGCCCCTTCGGGGCGCTCGCCACACCGCCCTCCCGGTACAGAACCGTCCATCCCTCACCCTCCGTCACCTCCCCATGTCCTCGCACGTCACTGGCCTGATACCGTCCCCGCCAACGGCCGACGAACAATCCCCGCCTGGTCCGCCACATCGCCAAACCCGTTCCCTCGCCGAGAGGTTGGAGCATGCCGGACCACGCCGCAGCAGCCCGCGCCGCCGCCGAGGAGGAGTCGGCCTTCGCGCACTCCCCGGTCGGCCCCGACGTCACCGCCGCCTACGGCGACCACCCCGACCAGGTGATCGACTTCTACGCTCCGCGCACCGGCACCTCCCCCGCCCCCCTGGTGGTCGTCCTGCACGGCGGAGCCTGGCGTGCCCGCTACGACCGCCGCTACCTCACCCCCTTCGCGGACTGCCTGGCGCGCAGGGGCTTCGCCGTGGCCAACGTCGAGTACAGACGCGGCGGCGACGCCCCGGTCCCCGCGCGGAACACCGGATCGCAGAGCGGCTCCGGGGCCCCGACCCCGCCGGCCGGCCGCTGGCCCGACACCTTCGACGACGTGGCCGCCGCCCTGGACGCCCTTCCCGCCCTGGTCGGCACGGCGCTCCCGCAGGCCGACGCCCGCCGCACGGTCCTCACCGGCCACTCGGCGGGCGGCCACCTCGCACTCTGGGCCGCGGCCCGCCACGTCCTGCCGGCCGACGCCCCCTGGCGCACGGACGGCCCGGCCCCCCTGCGCGGTGTCGTCGCCCTCGCCCCGATCGCGGACCTCGCGGTGGCTCAGAAGCTGGACGTCTGCGGCGGCGCGGCCCTGCAACTCCTGGGCGGGCAGGATCATTTCGCCGAGCGCCGGCCGTACGCCGACCCCGCGCTGCTCCTTCCGACGGGCATCGCGACGACGCTGGTCCAGGGCCGTGCGGACCTGGAGGTGCCGCAGGCGGTGGCCGAGTCGTACGCGGACGCGGCGGCCAAGGCCGGCGAGATGGTGGGCCTGACGCTGCTGGAGGAGGTCGGTCACTTCCCGCTGATCGACCCGGCGGCGGACGCCTGCGCGGTGGTGGCGGAGGAGATCGCCCAACTGGCCTGGTGACACGCCTGCTTCCCACGTAGGGGGGCGACCCCGGTGATACCCGTAGTACCTGAGAGCTACCGCGCGGGACGGCTCCCTGGCGGGACGCCGACGACCCGCTCCCCTCCCTAACTTCCCTGTCGGACGCACCCGATGGCCGGGCGGTCCGGAGGGAAGCCACCCATGGGCCACGCGCCGCCGCACACCACGCACCCGCAGCCGCCGACGGCGCTCCCGTCCGCCGAAGGCCGCCCGACGGCGCACCGCGTCCGGCGCCGGGCCCTGCTGCCCGCCCTGCTCACCGCCGCCCTGGTCGTCCCCCTCTCCGGCGCGGCCCGCCCCGCGATCCCCGCCCCGCCCCCCGCTGCCCTCGGCGTCCCCCTCACCCCGGCGACCCTGCACACGGCGTACGAGGCGAACCGCGCCAACGCCACCGAGGCCGCCCGCATGGCAGCCGCCCACGGCGACGGCCGGCGCGCCGCCGCCGACCGTGCCGTGGCCGCCCCCTCCCGCCACCTCCTCTCCTTCGACGGCCGCGGCCCCGGCCTGGCCACGGAGGTCCTCGGCGACCTGCCCCACGCCGATCACGTGGCGGTTCTCGTCCCCGGCTCCGACACCTCCCTGGACACCTACGCCCGCTTCCACCGGGCGGCGGCCGCCCTCTACGACGACCTCACGCACCGCGCACCCGGCGGCACCCGCGTCGCCGTGGTCGCCTGGCTCGGCTACCGGACCCCCGCCACGGTCGGCACCGCCGTGGCGACCCCGGCCCGCGCCGAGGACGCCGCCCCCCACCTGCGCGCCCTCGTACGGCAGCTGCACGCCCTCACCCCCGCCCGGACGAGCATCGCCCTCCTGTGCCACTCCTACGGCTCGGTCGTCTGCGGCCGCGCCGCCGCGGACCTGGACGCGGCCGACATCGCCCTCGTCGGCAGCCCCGGCACCGGCGCCGACACCGTCGCCGGCCTGCACACGCCCGCCCGCGTCTGGGCGGCCCGCGGCAGCGACGACTGGGTGGCCCACGTACCGCACCTCCGCGCCGACCTGCTGGTCACCACCGTCGGCTTCGGCACCGACCCGGTCTCCCGTGCCTTCGGCGCCCGGGTCTTCGACGCCGCCGGCGCCGGCCACAGCGGCTACTTCACCCCGGGCTCGGCCGCCCTCGCCAACCTGGCCCGGATCACCCTGGGCGAGACCTCGGAGGTGACCCGTGCCTGAGCCCGCCCCGAGCGCCCCGCGCCGCGCGCTGCACGCCGTACGTCAGGGCGCCCACCGCGTGGACACCGCCACCCCCGCGTCCCGGGACCGCGCGGTCGACGCGCTGCGCGCCGTCGCGATCCTCGGTGTCGTCCTCGGCCACTGGCTGGTCACCGCGCTCGTCGCGAAGGACGGCGCGCTGCACACGGCGAGCCCGTTGCAGCACCTGCCGTGGCTGGCCCCGATCTCCTGGGTCTTCCAGACGCTGGCCGTGTTCTTCCTGGTCGGCGGCCATGTGGCGACCCGCGGTCATGCCTCGGCCCGCGCCCGGGGCGTGTCGTACGGCGCCTGGCTGCGCGGCCGCCTGACCCGCCTGCTCCGGCCGGTCCTCGCCCTCCTCACCCTGTGGACGGTGGCGGCGACGGCCCTGCTGCTGACCGGCACCCCCTTCGGCACGCTGCACACGCTCGTCAAACTGGCCCTGTCCCCGCTGTGGTTCCTGCTGGTCTTCGCCGCCCTGACGGCGGCCACCCCCCTCGTCGCCCGTCTCCACCCGCTCTGGCCCCTGGCCGTCGTCCTGCACGTGGACCTCCTCCGCTTCGGTCTGCACCTGGGCCCCGCGTGGCTGGGCCTGCTGAACCTGGCGGCGGGCTGGCTGGTCCCGTACACCCTCGGGGCCGCCTGGGCCCGGGGCGAGCTGGACGGCCGCCGCACCGCCTGGATCCTGCTGCTCGGCGGCACGACGGCCACGGCCGCCCTGGTGGCGGGGGCCGGCTACCCCGCGTCCATGGTCGGCGTCCCGGGCGCCGCGATCTCCAACCTCGACCCGCCGACCCTGGCGGCCGTGACCTTCGGTGTGGCCCAGTGCGGTCTTGCCCTGCTGCTGCGCGACCGGCTGCGCGCGGCGATGCGCCGTCCGCTCGTCTGGGCGGCCGTGGCCCTGGTCAACCTCTCCGCGATGACGGTCTTCCTGTGGCACCAGACGGCCCTGATGGTCACGACGGCCGCCGCCCTGCCGGCCGGCCGGCTTCCGGGCCTGCACACGCTCCCCGAGGGGCTCGGCTGGGTGGCGGCCCGGCTGCTGTGGCTGCCGGTGTTCGCGATGGTGCTCGCGCTGTTCCGGACCGCCTTTCACCGGCATGAGCAGGGCGGCGCCCGCAGCCCGTCCCGGGTGGTCCGCGCTCACCGCCCGGCGGCCCGGCGGTCCGCTCGGCAGGCGCCCCGTGTCTAGGCTGGTCCGCGTGACGGAAACGGGGGTGGGCCGCGCACGGCGCTGGCTGCGGTCGCTGCGCGAGGACCTGTGGACCTTCCGTGCGGATCCTCTGCCGCCCTCGATGTGGCTGCGCTGGTTCCCGCACGGCCTGCTGTGGCTGGTCGCCTTCGGGGTGGCCTTCGGCGCGGTGGCGCAGCTCGGATCCGACGGCGGCGTGGGTTCCCAGCTCGCCGTGCTGATCGGACTCGCGCAGGGCGGCGCCGTGGTGCTCGCGCTGTGGCGGCCGGTCCCGGCGTGGTGGATGTCCATGGCGGGCATGCTGGTGGGGGCGGTGGAGGTGCGGCGTCAGCTGCTGGCAGGCGGTGCCCACGACTTCACGTGGCCCTGGTCGTCGGCCGGGATCGTCGGGCACATGGCCGTGCTGCTGCTGCTCGCCCTGCGGGTGCGCACGCGGGTGTCCGTCGAGGCGCTGGCCGTGACCGTGCTCCTCACCTATCTCCTCCAGGGCCTGTGGGGCGCGTCCGGCTACACGCCCACCGGGGTGCTCGCGGTCGTCTTCTTCTCGGTCGTCGTGATCCTCGGCAGCGCCCTGCGCGGCCGCCGGGAGGCGCGCGCCGAACTCGTCGAGCAGACCACCCTCACCGCGGAGGAGCGGGCCCGCCGCACCCTGCTGGAGGAGCGCAGCCGCATCGCGCGGGAGCTGCACGACGTCGTCGCCCACCACATGTCGGTCATCTCCATCCAGGCCCAGGTGGCCCCGCACCTCGTCGAGCGCCCGCCGCAGGAGCTGATCGAGAACCTCGCGGGCATCCGGCAGAACGCGCTGGAGGCGCTCACCGAGCTGCGCCGGGTGCTCGGCGTGCTGCGGTCGGAGAACCCCGAGGACCCCTACGGTCTGGGCCATCCCGGCACCGGAGCGGCGCCGGACGCACCCCAGCCCACGCTCGGCCGGCTCGACGCGCTGATCGAGAACACCCGCGCGGCGGGCCTGGACGTGACCACCGAGATCAAGGGCCGGGCGCGGCCCTACGCTCCGGGGGTGGAGCTGTCGGCGTACCGGATCGTGCAGGAGGCACTGAGCAACGCCCTGCGGCACGCGCCGGGATCCCGGGTCCGCGTCGAGGTCGCGCACCTGAGGGACGGTCTGCGCCTGGCGGTGACCAACTCCCGCCCGCGGCACCCCGTTCCGCCCTCCCCGGGCGCCGGACACGGGCTGCTCGGCATGCGGGAGCGCGCCACGATGCTCGGCGGCACCCTCACCGCGGCCGGGACCCCGGCCGGCGGCTTCGCCGTCTCGGCCTTCCTCCCGCGGGACGGCGCCCCGCCCACGCTCCCGCCCGCCCCGCCCCCGACAGGAGAACAGACCCCATGACGAGCGGCACCATCCGCGTACTCATCGCCGACGACCAGCAGATGGTCCGGCAGGGCTTCACCGTGCTGCTCAACACCAAGCCGGACATCGAGGTGATCGGACAGGCGGTGGACGGCCGGGACGCGATCGCCCGGACGGCGCAACTGCTGCCGGACGTGGTCCTGATGGACATCCGGATGCCCGAACTCGGCGGCATCGAGGCGACCCGCCGCATCACCGCCGACCACCCGGGCATCAGGGTCCTCGTGCTGACCACCTTCGACCTGGACGAGTACGTGTACGAGGCGCTGCGCGCGGGGGCCGCCGGTTTCCTGCTCAAGGACGCCTCCGCCGACCAGCTCGCCGAGGCGGTCCGGGTCGTGGCGGCCGGTGACGCCCTCCTCGCCCCCGGCATCACCCGCCGCCTGATCGCGGAGTTCTCCCGTCTGGACCAAGGCCCCCGCACTCCGCTCAGACAGCGCGTCGGTGACCTCACGGAACGGGAGACGGAGGTACTGGCGCTGATCGCGCAGGGCCTGTCGAACGCGGAGATAGCCGGTCGGCTGGTCGTCGCCGAGCAGACCGTGAAGACGCACGTGGGCCGGATCCTGGTGAAGCTGGGCCTCAGGGACCGGACCCAGGCGGCGGTGTTCGCCTACGAGTCGGGGCTGGTGCGCCCCTCCGGATACTGACCCAGGCGGCCCGTAGTACCTGAGACGGACCCCCGAGGACCCCCCTTCGAGAGGACGACCGCGCCCCCGTGCGCGCCCTACGGTGTGGCACGTGACCGAGACGACGCACACGCAGACCACACCGCCGGGGGTGGCGGGCAGACCGCGCAGCCCCGAGTTCCGGCTGGCCGCGGACGCCCTGCGCGGGCTGTGGCAGGACCTGTTCCACGACGCCTTCGCCTACCGCCCGCTGCCCCGCGCTGCCGCCGACGGCCCGGTCGGCCGCCATCTGACGGGCCGCACCAAGGAGTACGCGGCCTGGGCCCCGCACGCGACGGTCGCGGCCGCCGGCGGGGTGGCGGCGCTCATCGCCCTCGCGGACAACTACCTGGGCCCGTCGGCCGTGGTGTGCGCGCTGCTGGCCCTGGTCCCGGTGCTGCTGACCCTGGTGCGTCCGGCCGGGGCGTTCTGGCTGTCGCTCGCGGCGACCACGGCCACCACGATCGCCGCGAGCAACAGCTGGAGCGAGTGGCCGTGGCTGCCGAGCAGCTTCCTCTCCCACCTGGTGGTGCTGACGGTCGTGGCGATCCGCACCCGCCCGCGCACGGCGGCCTGGATGTGGGCGCTGACCGCGCTGTACGGCTTCTGGGCCGAGGCCGCCTTCGGCTGGGGGCACTACGACACCGACGTCGCCCCGATGCTGATCGTCTCCGCGCTGATCCTGCTGGCCGTCACCGTCCGGCACATACGCCGGCAGGCCCAGCAGGAGGTGACCGCCCAACAGACGGTGACCGCGGTGGAGCGCTCGCGGCGCACGCTGCTGGAGGAGCGCACGACCATCGCCCGTGAGCTGCACGACGTGGTCGCCCATCACATGTCGGTGGTCGCCATCCAGGCGGAGGCCGCGCCCTACCGGGTGGAGAACCCGCCGCCGGAGCTGGAGAAGGCCTTCGCCACCATCCGCGAGAACGCGGTGGCGGCCCTGACCGAGCTGCGCCGGGTCCTGGGCGTCGTCCGCGCGGAGGACTACGAGGCCCCGGACGCCCCCCAGCCCACCCTCGCCGACCTGGACGCGCTGCTCGCCAATGTGCGGGAGGCCGGCCTGGAGGTGGACAAGGCGGTGACCGGCGCGGTCCGCGAACTGCCCCAGGGCGTGGAGCTGTCGGCGTACCGGATCGTGCAGGAGGCACTGAGCAACACGCTGCGGCACGCGCCGGGCGCCGGTGCCCGGGTGGAGATCGGGTATGTCCTCGGCGGGCTGGGCCTGCGCGTCGTCAACGGCCCACCGCCGGCTTCGGCCCTGCTCAAGCCCTCACCGGGCGCCGGGCACGGCCTCACCGGGATGCGGGAGCGGGTCTCGATGCTGAACGGGGAGATGACGACGGGACCGACGGCCGACGGAGGCTTCGAGGTGACGGTGTTCCTGCCGGTGCCGGCGGCCGGCGCGATCGAGGGCGAGGCATGACGATCCGCGTACTGATCGCCGACGACCAGATGATGGTCCGCGAGGGCTTCTCGGTCCTGCTGAACGCGATGCCGGACATCGAGGTGGTCGGCGAGGCCGTCAACGGCCGGGAGGCGGTGGACCGGGTCCGTGAACTGGCGCCGGACGTCGTCCTGATGGACATCCGCATGCCGGAGCTGAACGGCATCGAGGCGACCCGGGAGATCGTCGCGGCGGACGGCCTGGCGAAGGTGCTGGTCCTGACGACGTTCGACCTGGACGAGTACGTCTACCAGGCGCTGCGCGCGGGCGCCTCCGGCTTCCTCCTGAAGGACGCCTCGGCCCGGCAACTGGCGGACGGAGTACGGGTGGTGGCGGCCGGCGAGGCTCTCCTCGCCCCCTCGGTCACCAAGCGTCTGATCACGGAGTTCTCGCGCCTGTCCGAGGCGCCTCGGCTGATGCCGGCGGCCCAGGCGGCGTACGGGGAACTGACGGAACGGGAGACGGAGGTCCTGGTCCTGATCGCGCAGGGCCTGTCGAACGCGGAGATCGCCGGGCGGCTGGTGGTGGCGGAGTCGACGATCAAGACCCATGTGAGCCGCATACTGGTGAAGCTGGGTCTCAGGGACCGCACCCAGGCGGCGGTGTTCGCGTACGAGGCGCGGCTGGTGACTCCGGGCTGACGCCGAGAGCCGTGGTGGCCCCGCTGACGGCGGCACCCCTGGTCAGACCCCGGGCCGACGCGTTAGCGTCCCCGCATGGCAGGCCCCACCGACCTCGCTTTCGACCCCTGGGACCCGGAGTTCGTCGCCGACCCGTACCCGGCCTACGCCGAGCTGCGGGCGCGCGGCCGGGTGATCCGGTACGAGCCGACCGACCAGTGGCTGGTCCCGCACCACGCTGACGTCTCGGCGCTGCTGCGCGACCGCCGCCTCGGCCGCACCTACCAGCACCGGTTCTCGCACGAGGACTTCGGCCGGACCGCGCCGCCCGCGGAGCACGAGCCGTTCCACACCCTCAACGACCACGGGATGCTCGACCTGGAGCCGCCGGACCACACCCGGATCCGGCGCCTGGTGTCGAAGGCGTTCACCCCGCGCACGGTGGAGCGGCTGAAGCCGTACGTGCACGGGCTGGCGAACGAGCTGGTGGCGAAGCTGGTGGAGGCGGGCGGCGGGGACCTGCTGGCGGACGTGGCCGAGCCGCTGCCGGTGGCGGTGATCGCCGAGATGCTCGGCATCCCCGAGGCGGACCGGGGGCAGTTGCGCCCCTGGTCGGCGGACATCTGCGGGATGTACGAGCTGAATCCCTCCGAGGAGACGGCGGCGCGGGCGGTACGGGCCTCGGTGGAGTTCTCGGACCACCTGCGGGAGCTGATCGCGGCGCGCCGCGAGAAGCCGGGGGAGGACCTGATCTCGGGCCTGATCGCGGCCCACGACGAGGGCGACCGCCTCACCGAGCAGGAGATGATCTCCACGGCCGTCCTCCTGCTCAACGCCGGGCACGAGGCCACGGTCAACGCCACGGTGAACGGCTGGTGGGCGCTGTTCCGCAACCCCGGCCAGCTGGCGGCCCTGCGCGCCGACCACTCGCTGATCCCGTCCGCGATCGAGGAGCTGATGCGCTACGACACCCCGCTGCAGCTCTTCGAACGCTGGGTCCTGGAGGACATCGAGATCGACGGCACGACGATCCCGAGGGGCGCGGAGATCGCCATGCTCTTCGGCTCCGCCAACCACGACCCGGCGGCCTTCCAGGCCCCTGAGCAGCTCGACCTCGCCCGTGCGGACAACCCGCACATCTCCTTCAGCGCGGGCATCCACTACTGCATCGGCGCCCCCCTGGCCCGCATCGAACTGGCGGCGTCCATGACGGCCCTCCTCCGGCAGGCCCCGACCCTGAGACTGGCGACGGAGCCGCGGAGGAAGCCGAACTTCGTGATCCGGGGGCTGGAGGGGCTGAGCGTCGAGGTGGGGTGACCGGTACGCCGGCCAGGAGCGGTTCGGGCACCGGCCCCGCTCGGCGTCCCGGCTCAGCGTTCCTTGGTCTCCTCCAGCACCGTCCGTCCCAGCAACGCGTACCGCTCGGGGGAGCGGTGCTTGAGGTACTGGGCGCAGCCGACGCCGGCCGCCGCGACCAGGGCGACCAGCCACGGGGTCGCCTTCAGCACCAGTGAGCCGGACTCGGGCCCGGCCGCCGCGCCCATGTTGGACACCAGCAGCACGACCACCGCGAGCATCGCGACGCCGCCCAGCAGGGGCGCGGTGAAGGTGCGGAACCAGTGGCGGCTCTCGGGGTGGTGGGAGCGGAAGTACCACAGCACCGCGAACGAGCACACGGCCTGGACGACGAGGATCGCCATGGTGCCGAGGATCGCGAGCAGGACGTACGTACCCGTGTAAGGGTCCTTGCCCGCGGCCCAGAACGCGGCGATCAGCACCCCGCTCACCACCGTCTGCACCAGGCCGGCGATGTGCGGGGAGCCGTGCCGGGCGTGCGTGCGCCCGACGGTGTTCTTCAGCGAGGGCAGGACGCCCTCCCGTCCCAGCGCGTACAGATAGCGGGCGGCGCAGTTGTGGAAGGCCATGCCGCAGGCCAGGGAGCCGGTGATCATCAGCCACTGCATGACGTCGACCGCCCAGTGACCGACGTAGCGCTCGGTGGGGCCGAAGAACATCGCGAGCGGGTTGGCGGACGAGGCGGCCCGCACCGCCTCCGCCTCGCCGTTGCCGGTGATGGCCATCCAGGAGACGAGGACGTAGAAGACCCCGACGCCGAGGACGCTGATCATCGTCGCCTTCGGGATGATCTTCTTCGGGTCGCGGGACTCCTCGCCGTACATCGCCGTCGACTCGAAGCCGACCCAGGACCAGAAGGCGAAGAACAGGCCGAGCCCGGCGGAGGTGCCCTTGAAGGCGTTGACGGGGTCGACCGGCGCGAAGGTGAACCCGTGCGGACCCCCGCCGTGGAGGGCCACGGACACCGCCATGGCCGCCAGCACGGTGACCTCCGTCGCCAGCAGTACCACCAGCAGCTTCTCGGCGACGCTGACCCCGAACCAGGTGCCGGTGGCGTTGATCGCGAGCATCAGGACCGCGAAGGCCCACCAGGGCACGTGCAGCCCGGTCTGGTCCTTCAGCGTGGTCGTGGCGAACGTGGAGAAGATGCCGATCAGCGCCGGCTCGAAGACGACGTAGGCGAAGGTGGCCAGCAGTCCGGAGGCCAGCCCCACGGTCCGTCCCAGCCCGTAGGAGATGAAGCCGTAGAAGGCGCCGGTGGACGTGATGTGCTTCGCCATCGAGGTGAAACCGACGGAAAAGATTGCCAGGACGACCATTGCGACGAGATAGCTTGCGGGTGCCCCGACGCCGTTGCCGGACGACACCATGAAGGGCACGTTCCCGGTCATCGCCGTGATCGGCGCGGCTGTGGCGACCGCCATGAACACCACACCGAGCAGGCCGACGGCATTGGGTTTCAGCCGATGGACCGTGCCGTCGCCGTCCGTCCCCGCCGCCGGAGCGACGCCCTCGTCCACTGCCATCGGGTGGCCCCCTCCGTGTCCGGTCCTCGGGTCCTGATGCAGCAGAATGCTGGACGAGGGACACGCTCGGGAAGGGGTCGGCAGGGTTAAATATTTGTCACCAGACCTTTAGGGGGTGCCGTGCCCGTCAGGGATGGGCGGGCAGGGTGAGCCCCCAGGCCCCCTCCACCACCCGCCACGTCCGCCTGCGCACCGGGCCCGCGATCGCCGCGTCCGCGCGGTAGCGGAAGTCGGCGCCCACGACCGTCACCGTGCGCCCGGAGGCCAGCAGGGGGGTCGCCTCCGCGCCCACCGAGAGGGGCCGTACCTCCACCGAGGCCGCGCCGCCCGTGCCCGCCGTCACCGAGACCGCCTCGACCGGCTGGTCCAGGTCCACCACCGTCTCGCCGTCGACCTCCACCCGGAGCCGGGCGGGACCGGGAGCCGGTACGGCGGAGAGGCGGGTGGGGCGCGGTGCCAGGGTGCGGACCAGCGAGCGGTACGTCGTGCGCAGCCAGGGCCGCCCGGACGGCACGCCCACCGGCTCGGCGGCAGCCGCCCGCACCGGCGCCGGCGGAATGCCCAGGGTGCCCAGCACCACCCCGTCGCTGTCGTCGACGAGGAGGTCCAGGCGGCGCTCGGCGCCGTCCAGGACCGCCCGTGCCGCCGCCACCGCTCCCGTCGGCACCCCCAGGGACTCCGCCAGCCCCAGCGTGCCTCCCACGGGCACCACCGACAGCGCGCAGTCGGCCAGCTCCCGCTGCCGGTGCAGCAGGGTCACCGCCCGCACCAGGGCCCGGTCGTCGCCGACCACGACCGGGCGCCTCGAACCCCGTCGGCCCAGCGCGCGGGCGAATTCCTCCGGCCCCTGCGGCAGACACACCTTGGCCGCCGCACCCGCGCTGAGCACGTCTTTCACGATCCGTACGGACTCCCCGTCCGCCTCCCGTGCTGTCGGATCGATGATCACCAGCAGCTGATCGGACGTCGCGAAAGTCGCCACCTCGGTCCTGCCTCGCTTCCTCGGGTAGCATCTTTGTGCAAGAGCCCCTTGCGCTATTGCGCCAGGGGCTTCGTCTATTCCGGGGCATCCGGTCCGACGGTTGTGCGACCAACGGCGGTCGCTGTGGCACGCGGCGGTGAACCTTACGCCCACGCCCCCGACCTTGGACATGCCCCGCCCGGAAGGGGTGTACGCGCGTGCCCGCACTTGTGCTGCTCGGTGCTCAGTGGGGTGACGAAGGCAAGGGGAAGGCGACCGACCTGCTCGGTGGCTCGGTGGACTATGTAGTGCGATACCAGGGCGGCAACAACGCCGGCCACACGGTCGTCGTCGGCGACCAGAAGTACGCACTCCACCTTCTCCCTTCCGGAATCCTCTCGCCCGGCTGTACGCCGGTCATCGGTAACGGTGTCGTCGTCGACCCGTCGGTCCTGCTCTCCGAGCTGAGCGGTCTGAACGAGCGTGGCGTCGACACGTCCAAGCTCGTGATCAGCGGTAACGCGCACATCATCACGCCGTACAACGTGACCGTCGACAAGGTGACGGAACGCTTCCTCGGCAAGAGGAAGATCGGCACGACCGGGCGCGGTATCGGTCCCACCTACGCCGACAAGATCAACCGCGTGGGCATCCGGGTCCAGGACCTGTACGACGAGTCGATCCTGACCCAGAAGGTCGAGGCTGCCCTCGACATCAAGAACCAGATCCTGACCAAGCTGTACAACCGGCGCGCGATCGCCGTCGGCCAGGTCGTCGAGGAGCTGCTGGGCTACGCCGAGCAGATCGAGCCGTACGTCGCCGACACCGTGCTGCTCCTCAACCAGGCGCTGGAGAACGACAAGGTCGTCCTGTTCGAGGGCGGCCAGGGCACCCTCCTGGACATCGACCACGGCACCTACCCCTTCGTCACCTCCTCGAACCCGACCGCGGGCGGTGCCTGCACCGGCGCCGGTGTGGGCCCGACGAAGATCAGCCGTGTGATCGGCATCCTGAAGGCGTACACGACCCGGGTCGGCGCCGGTCCCTTCCCGACCGAGCTGTTCGACGAGGACGGCGAGGCGCTGCGCCGCATCGGCGGCGAGCGGGGCGTCACCACGGGCCGCGACCGCCGCTGCGGCTGGTTCGACGCGGTCATCGCCCGGTACGCGACCCGTGTGAACGGCCTGACCGACTTCTTCCTCACCAAGCTGGACGTGCTGACCGGCTGGGAGCAGATCCCGGTCTGCGTGGCGTACGAGATCGACGGCAAGCGCGTCGAGGAGCTGCCGTACTCCCAGACCGACTTCCACCACGCGAAGCCGGTCTACGAGACGCTGCCGGGCTGGTCCGAGGACATCACCAAGGCGAAGTCCTTCTCCGACCTGCCGAAGAACGCCCAGAACTACGTCAAGGCGCTGGAGGAGATGTCCGGCGCCCCGATCTCCGCGATCGGCGTGGGACCGGGCCGCGACGAGACGATCGAGATCAACTCGTTCCTGTAGGCCGCGGGCGGGGCACGGCCCCGCCGAGTGCTCGGACCGCCCCGCCGATCCGCCCCCGGGCGTGATCGGCGGGGCGGTCGCGCGTGGTGCGCGATGCACAATCGGAGTATGAGCGTCCACCGGAACGCACGGTGCCGGGGACCGTTCGGCGGTGAAGGGGACCAGGCCGACGGCACGGACTGCTCCGACCCGGCCGTCTTCGAGGTCGCCCGCTACAACAGGCCGCCGTTGCGGGTGTGCCCGGTGCACCTCGGGCCCTCGCTGCTGATGGCGAGCGGAGTGCTGTGGCCCCCGGTGATCCGCCTCATCGGGCGCCTGTCGGACCGGCAGCCGTAGCCCCCTGGCCCCGGCCGGTCCGCGGCAGGGTGAAGGGCCCGTCGGGGGCCGTACAGCCCGGGTCCGAGCGGCTCGGGTCCAGGACGGGCGGGGTGGTGCGCAGGGCGGTGTTCGCGTCGAGGACGACCGCCCGCCACGTGCAGTCGCGGCCGGAGACCCGGCGCGTGCCGGTGACCAGGGGCTCCCCGATGGAGCCGTGGGCGACGCGCACGGTCCAGCCACGGGCGGTCCGGGTGCCGGAGAAGGCGGCGGGCACGGGGTCGCCGGGGCGGCCGGCCGGGGTGAGGGTCGCCGCCTCGTCCGGGGTGTTGAGCCACATGACGTCGCCGTCCTCCTGCGCCAGCGTGATGGTGCCCATCAGCGGGCACGCGCTCCTGGGCGCGCCGGCGGGCAGGATCGTGCGGTAGCTCGGGTCCGTCAGCGAGAGCCCGTCCGGCGAGACGGAGGCCGTGCCGAACGTGCCCTCGCAGACCGCGTCCCGTGTCGCCGCGAGGTAGCGGATGCCGTCCACGTCGTACGCGGACAGGCGCAGGGTGAACCACGTCTGGCCGAGGTACTGGCCCACGGTGACCTGGCGTTCGCCGTAGAGGGAATCGATGATGTCCGTGGTTCCCGCGGTGCCGGAACCGTCCTCCTCCGCGGGGACGGCCTCGCCGTCGAACAGCGGCAGGACCACCGCCGCGCCCACCGCGACCGACAGCGCTCCCACGAGACCGACCAGGACGCCCGCGATCCGCCGTCCGACGAGGATCCTCCGTGACGGGGGCGCCGTCAGGATCCGTGGGGGAGTGATGCCCGCCTCCGGCACGTCCAGCGGGTCGTGCCGGCGCACCGGTGCCGGCGGTTCGGAGGGGTCCGGGAGATCCGGGAAGTCCGGGAACTCCGGGACCTCCTCCTCCTGCGCGGCGCCCTCCCCCAGCCGCGGCACCTCGGGCACCGGCTCCGCCGCCACCCGGTCCAGGCGCCGCAGCAGCTCCGCCGGGAGCCAGGCGCCCGCCCGGGCCGCACGGGTGAGGTCCACCAGCTCGGGGACGGTCGGCCGGTGGGCCGGGTCCTTGGCCAGACAGCGCCGCACCAGAGCGCGCAGCACCTCGGGTACGCCGGTCAGCTCCGGTTCCTCGTAGGCGATCCGGAACAGCAGCGCGTGCACACCGCCCCCGCCCGGGCCCTGGAAGGGCGACCGCCCCGTCGCCGCGTACGTCAGGACGCTGCCGAGGGAGAAGACGTCCCCGGCCGGAGTGACCCGCTCGCCCCTGACCTGCTCGGGGGACATGAACTCCGGTGTGCCGACGAGGGTCCCGGTGCGGGTGAGGGTGGAGTCGGTGCCGGCGTCCAGGGCGTGGGCCACGCCGAAGTCGATGACCCGGGGCCCGTCGACGGTGAGCAGGATGTTGGACGGCTTCAGGTCGCGGTGGACCAGACCGGCACCGTGGATGGCGTCCAGGGCCCGGGCCAGCCGGTGCGCCAGGATGTGCGCGGACGCGGAGGGGAGCGGGCCGAAGTCGCCCCGTACGACGGCCCGCAGGGTCGGCCCGGGGACGTACTCCGTGGCGACCCAGGGCTGTTCGGCGTCCGTGTCCGCGTCCAGCACCCGCGCCGTCCACGCCCCGCTGACCCGCCGCGCCGCCGCCACCTCGCGGGTGAACCGGCGCCGGAACTCGTCCTGTTCGGCGTCGGGGTCGGTGCGGATCAGCTTCACCGCGACCGTCGTCGCCTCGGGGGCGCTCCCCGCCTCACGGGCGAGGTACACCCGTCCCATGCCGCCCGATCCGAGCCTGGACAGCAGACGGTAGGGGCCTATCAGGGCCGGGTCGTCGGGGGACAGGGGCTGCATGGTCCGCGATCATTCCAGAACCCGATCGCCGCCGCGGGAGCGCACCGGCCGGCCCCGCGGTCAGCTGAACACGATCATCGATCCCTGCGCCAGGGACCGGGTCGCCGCCGCGTGCAGGCCCAGCCACACGTGCCGCTCGCGGGCGAAGGGGCTGGGGTCGTACGGCGCCGGGACGGCCGGTTCCTCCAGCTCGGTCGGTGCGGCGGGCGGTTCGGGGGCGGCCGGGGGGTTCGCGGGGTCGATGCCGATGGCCGGGGCCACGTACTGGAGTTCCCGGAGAAGGGTCTGCGAGGAGCCCAACGGGCCGCCGCCCGCGAGCAGGTCGTCGTTCGACAGCGGGTGCGGGAAGTCGACGGGGACGTACGCGCCCGCGTGGTCGTAGTGCCAGACCAGGTGGGACTGCTGGGCCGTGGACTCGAACATCTCCAGCAACTGCTCGTAGTCCCCGCCCAGTTCGTCCACCGGCGTCACCGGCAGGCCACACACCTGGAGCAGGTAGACCCGGCGCAGGAAGTGCAGGGCGTCGTAGTCGAAACCGGCCACCGGGGCGACGTCACCGGACAGGCCCGGCATGTACTGGTACACCGGTACCGGTGGAAGCCCGGCCTCGGCCAGCGCCTTGTTGTATTGCGCGAGTTCCTCGGCGAACGGGTTGTCCGGGGTGTGGCACAACACGTCGACGAGCGGTACCAGCCACAGGTCACAGGCCAAAAGAGGACTCCTCGCATCGGCAGGCGCACGGTCACGCACGGCAGCAGGTGGTCAGGGAAGGGTAGTCGCTGCGGCCCACGGTGGCTTCCCCGTGGGACCGTACCGGTCACCTACCCGTTGGTCAGGTGTTCCAGCAGCGCCAGCGAGTGGGCGTTGGCCGCGGCGACGATCCGGCGGGCGGTCTCGGCCTCGCGGCGGGCCAGCGCGTCGACCAGTTCCGTGTGACCGGCCCAGAGGCGGCCGCGCAGGTCGGGGAGGCGGAGCAGGTGCTGCACCGCGCACACCCAGGACTGCACGCGCAGCCGGTCCAGGAAGTCGGCGAGATAGGGGTTGCCGAACAGGGCGCTCAGCTCGCGCCAGAACCGCAGGTCGTAGCCGACGAGGATGGTGAGGTCACCGGCCGCGGCCGCGCGCTGGGCCTCCTCGCCCCGGCGGCGGACGGTGGCCAGTGCCGCGGTGGTGCGCGGGTCGTCCGGCGGGGTGCGGAAGGCGGGGTGGCCCGAGACGAGGGCCTGGAACATGCCGTCGGTGACCAGACTGCGGGCCTCGATCATGTTCCGGTAGTCGGTGACGGAGTACTCGGGCACCCGGAAGCCGCGGTGCTGGTCGGCCTCGAGGATGCCCTGCGCGGACAGGTCGACCAGCGCTTCACGGACCGGGGTCGCCGAGACGCCGTACTGGTCGGCGATCTCCTTGACGGTGAACGCCCGGCCCGGTCGCAGTCGTCCCGCCAGCACCTCGTCACGGAGCGCGTCCGCGATCTGCTGCCGCAGGGTGCTGCGCGTCACGGCGCCGTTGCCGGGCATGGTCCGGGCCTCTCCTCACGCATCCGGTGACGTACGGGTACGTATCCGGGTGACGTACTCGTTCGTACTCGCTGTCTACGCGAGTACTCATGTCTTACGAGCACGTCACCTTACGCGTTCGGATCGGTCCGGCGGCAGCCTCGGTTCGGTTACACCGTGTACTCGTCGGCCACGGTCAGCGCGGCGTCGAGCGCGGCCAGCCCCTCCTTCAGCTCGGCCTCGGTCACGTTGCACGGCGGGACCACATGGGTGCGGTTCATGTTCACGAACGGCCACAGGCCGTGCTGCTTGGCGGCCGCGGCGAAGGCGGCCATCGGGGCGTTCGCCTCGCCGGCCGCGTTGTACGGCACCAGCGGCTCGCGGGTCTCGCGGTTCTTCACCAGCTCCAGCGCCCAGAACATGCCGACACCGCGCACCTCGCCGACGCTCGGATGCCGCTCGGCCAGATCGGCGAGAGCGGGGCCGACGACCGTCTCGCCGAGCCGCTTGGCGTTCTCGACCACGCCCTCCTCCGCCATCACGCCGATCGTGGCGACGGCGGCGGCGCAGGCCAGCGGGTGCCCGGAGTAGGTCAGGCCGCCGGGGTACGGACGCTTGCCGAAGGTCTCCGCGATCCGCCCGGAGATGGCGACACCGCCGAGCGGGACGTAGCCCGAGTTCACGCCCTTCGCGAAGGTCATGAGGTCGGGGACGACGCCGGACAGGTCGGCCGCGAACCACTCACCGGTCCGGCCGAAGCCCGCCATGACCTCGTCCAGGACGAAGACGATCCCGTACTTGTCGCACAGCTCGCGGACGCCGGCCAGGTAGCCGGGCGGCGGGACCATGATCCCGGCCGTGCCCGGGACGGTCTCCAGGATGATCGCGGCGATCGTCCCCGGGCCCTCGAAGGCGATCGTCGTCTCCAGGTGCTCCAGGGCCCGCGCGGTCTCCTGCTCCTCGGTCTCGGCGTAGAAGCGGGAGCGGTAGAGGAAGGGTGCCCAGAAGTGGACGACGCCGGCGCCGGCGCTGTCGGAGGCCCAGCGGCGCGGGTCGCCGGTGATGTTCACGGCCTGCTGGGTGCCGCCGTGGTACGAGCGGTAGGCGGAGAGCACCTTCGGGCGGCCCGTGTGCAGCCGGGCCATGCGCACCGCGTGCTCGACGGCGTCCGCGCCGCCGTTGGTGAAGAAGATCTTGTCCAGGTCGCCGGGGGTCCGCTCGGCGATCAGCCGGGCGGCCTCCGAGCGGGCCTCGATCGCGAAGGCGGGCGCGAAGGTCGTCATCTTCGCGGCCTGCTCCTGTATCGCCGCGACGACCTTGGGGTGCTGGTAGCCGATGTTCGTGTAGACGAGACCGCTGGTGAAGTCCAGGTACCGCTTGCCGTCGTAGTCCCAGAAGTACGACCCCTCGGCGCCGGCGACGGCGAGCGGGTCGATGAGGTCCTGGGCGGACCAGGAGTGGAAGACGTGCGCGCGGTCCGCGGCCTTCACTGCGGCGCCGGCGTCGGGGTTGGGCTGAGGGGTCATGCCCGCGAGCGTAAATGTCCGCGATGCGGAAGCGACATCGGCGTCTTGCCCCCTGGGCGGGCGGTTTCCGCGACAGGTTGTCCAAGCGGAGGGTGGGCCGGCCTGTTACGGAACCGTAGACCCAGGCTCGCTCCCCACCCGGCACGGCCGCACTATTCTCGGTCTGTTGCGACCTATGGGGGGAAGGCGGCGCGGGATGGAGAAGCTGGGGGCGGGGGACCCGCAGGGGAGGATCGGGGGCTACCGGCTGCTGGCGCGGCTCGGTGCGGGCGGCATGGGGCACGTGTACCTGGCCCGGTCGGACCGCGGTCGTACCGTCGCCGTGAAGCTGGTCCGCGAGGAGCTGGCCGAGCAGGAGGAGTTCCGGGCGCGGTTCCGGCAGGAGGTGCAGGCCGCGCGCCGGGTCGGCGGGTACTGGACCGCGCCCGTGCTGGACGCGGACACCGAGGCGGCGGTGCCGTGGGTGGCCACCGGATATGTCGCCGGCCCGAGCCTGCAGCAGGTGGTGGGCCACGATCACGGAGCGCTGCCCGAGCGGTCGGTACGGATCCTCGCGGCGGGGCTCGCGCACGCGCTGAAGGACATCCACGCGGCGGGCATCGTGCACCGGGATCTCAAGCCGTCGAACGTGCTGGTCACCATCGACGGGCCGCGGGTCATCGACTTCGGGATCGCGCGGGCGCTGGAGACGACCCAGGCGGGCGGCGAAGGGCTCACCCGGACCGGATCGCTGGTCGGCTCGCCCGGGTTCATGGCGCCCGAGCAGGTGCGGGGCGACCGGATCACGTCGGCGTGCGACGTGTTCTGCCTCGGGTCCGTGCTGGCCTACGCGGCGACCGGTGTGCTGCCGTTCGGGACCGCGAACAGCGGCGTGCACGCGCTGATGTTCCGGATCGCCCAGGAGGAGCCGGACCTGGCGGGGGTGCCGGAGGGGATCGCCGACCTGGTGCGGGACTGCCTGCGCAAGGAGCCGGGGGCCCGGCCTTCGCTGGACGCGATCCTGGAGCGGACGGGGGCGGAGGACACCGTGGCCGGGGGGCGCTCACGGGACCCGTGGCTGCCGGGGTCGCTGGTGGCGCAGCTGGGGCGGCACGCGGTGCGGTTGCTGGAGGCCGAGGACCCGGAGGGGGACGGTGCGCCTTCCGGCACGGATGCCGGTGCGGCTGCGTCCGGCGGCACCCGGACCCCGGACGGCGCGGAGTTCCCCCTCGCACCGCCCGTGCCCGCATCGTCGCCGGGCCCGGGTGGCCCCGGCGCGGGGTCCCGGCCGCCGGCGGCCGCGGGCGACGTCGCGGGGGCGGGGGGTGCGGCGCCTGAGCACGGTGCCGTCTCCGACGGCGGATCCGTGCCGCCTCCCCCGGTGAGTCCGCCGTCGGTCGGTGGCGGGGCCGGCGTCGATCATCTGCCGACCATGCTGTCCGGGCAGACGCCGCCGCCCGGGTTCGGGGCGGCGCCGGGACCGTACGGGTATCCGCAGCAGCACCCTCAGCCCCCCGTCGGCTACGGCTATCCGCAGCAGCCCGGTGCCGGGGCGTGGGGCGGAGCGCAGCCGCCGTACAACCCCTATGGCGGCGGGCTCGGCTCCACCCCGCCGTACGGGCCGCCGCCGGTCGGCGTCGGGCCGGAGCCGGAGCGGCGCAACGGGCGGGGCACCGCACTGCTCGTCGTGATCGCCCTGGTCGTCGCGCTCGGCGCGGGCGGCACGGTGTACGCGCTGATGCGGAACGGCGGCGGTGGCGACGACAAGGGCGGCGGCACGGTCAGCCCCGCGCCCACCGCCACCTCCGCGCCGGCGACCGACGGGACCTCGCCCGGCCCGACCACGTCGGCGCCGTCCGCCTCCGCCTCCGCGTCCGCCACCACGGACGGGGCGGTCCCGGACGCCTACCTCGGCACCTGGGAGACCACGATCGACAACTCGGACGGTGCCAACACCCGTGAACTGACCATCTCGCAGGGCAAGGTGGGCGAGACCGTGCTGACGCTGGTCGCGGACGGCCCGACCGACGGCGGTGGGCAGTACCACTGTGTCTTCGAGGCCAAGCTCACCGAGGAGCCCACGGGGGACGGGCCGTTGGAGATCGGGCCGTCCACCGTCACCTCCGGCGAACCCGCCTCCTCCTGCTCCCCGGGGGAGGCCACCGAGGTCACGCTGCTCTCGGACGGCCGGCTCAAGCGGGCGAAGCGGAGCGGCGGGGAGAGCCTGACGTACAGCAGGCAGTGAGGGGGGTGCGGGGGCCGGCCGGCCGCGGCGCAGGGCACCCTACCGAGGCTCCGGGGGGCGCTGGCGGGGCATGTTCGGGCGGGAGCCGTTCGCCGGGGGCAGCGGAAAGCGGCCCCCCACGCCCCCGTGGTCCTGGCGCGGCACGGACGCCGCCGCCGTCTGGATGCCGAGCGGTGCCGAGCCGGTGCGGAACTCCACCATCCAGTCGGTCGTCTCCGTCCGCACCAGCTCCGTGACGTCCTCCGAGAACCGCCGCAGCACGCTCAGGCACCGCTCGGTCGCCTCGCTCGCCGTGCCCTCCGCCGGCCCCAGCACCTCCCGCACGCTCTCCGAGGCCCAGTCGTACTGCAGGGCCTGCAGCCGACGCTGCACCGCCTGCGCGGTCGCCACGTCCCTCATCCATCCGGAGGTGACCCCGAAGAACCGGTCGATGCCGACGCAGGTGACCCCGAGGAGCAGGGCGAGACAGCCCCAGGGCGCCACTCCGCCGGCCGCCCCGGTGAGGTCGAGGAGGGGCAGCGCGGCACCGGCCACCGCGCCCGCCGCCGCGCCGATCCGCAGCACCCGGGCGCCCCGGCGCTTCCACATCCGGTCCCGCAGGTACCAGGCCGTCGTCTCCAGCGCTCCGCGCTCCACCCACCGGTACAGCTCGTCGAGCCGCTCGGCGGGCTCCCCCCAGTCCCCGAGCGGAAAGGCCCGCCCGGTCAGATCGCCCGGCCGCAGCCCGGCCGCACCCTCGCCCCGCCCGTCCTGAGGCGGACCCTCGGGCTGCATCTCCGGCTGACCCACCCGGCACTCCCTACTGATCACGACCGGTCACGTAGCGTGACATTCCCCTGCTGACGCGCGCCAACCTTCCTACCGCCCAATGGGTGGCGGAGAGGGAGCTTTCCCTGCTTTTCCGCCCGTAAGGGGGCCTTGATCAGGTATAGGACTGCCACCGTTCTCACTCGAAAGAGTGGCGGGGCGATGGCCGCGTGGACCACGTAGGCTCGTGCACAGCGGAGAAAGACGTCGCGTACCGATGTCGCGGACGGACGTCGGAGAAGACAGCGAGGAGCTGATCGTGATCCCCGGTGGTGGCCAGCCCAACATGCAGCAGCTGCTCCAGCAGGCCCAGAAGATGCAGCAGGACCTGCAGCGGGCGCAGGAGGAACTGGCGAACACGGAGGTCGACGGGCAGGCGGGCGGCGGTCTGGTGAAGGCGACCGTCACGGGCTCCGGCGAGCTGCGCGCGCTCAGGATCGACCCGAAGGCGGTGGACCCCGAGGACACCGAGACCCTCGCCGACCTGATCGTGGCGGCCGTCCAGGCGGCCAACGAGAACGCGCAGACGCTGCAGCAGCAGAAGCTGGGACCGCTGGCCCAGGGGCTGGGCGGCGGCAGCGGCATCCCCGGCCTGCCGTTCTGACCGGCTGACGCGCCGACCGTTGTGGTGTTCGCCATCGGCGCGACACCCCCACCGCCTTCCAAGGAGAGGCGGCAGCCAACTACCGTACGTACCGAAAGGTCTCCAGGAAGGGCAGTCCGTTGTACGAAGGCGTGGTCCAGGACCTCATCGACGAGCTGGGGCGGCTGCCCGGCGTCGGTCCCAAGAGCGCGCAGCGGATCGCCTTCCACATCCTGCAGGCGGAGCCGACGGACGTGAAGCGGCTCGCGCAGGCGCTCCTGGAGGTGAAGGCGAAGGTCCGCTTCTGTGCGACCTGCGGCAACGTGGCACAGGAGGAACTGTGCAACATCTGCCGTGACGCCCGGCGCGACCCCTCGGTCATCTGCGTGGTCGAGGAGCCCAAGGACGTCGTCGCCATCGAGCGGACCCGGGAGTTCCGCGGGCGGTACCACGTCCTCGGCGGGGCGATCAGCCCGATCGAGGGGGTGGGCCCCGACGACCTGCGGATCCGGGAACTTCTGGCGAGGTTGGCCGACGGGACGGTCACGGAGCTGATCCTGGCCACGGATCCCAATCTCGAGGGCGAGGCGACGGCGACGTACCTCGCCCGCATGATCAAGCCCATGGGCCTGAAGGTCACCCGCCTGGCCAGCGGCCTCCCGGTGGGCGGCGACCTGGAATACGCGGACGAGGTCACCCTCGGCCGCGCCTTCGAGGGGAGACGACTCCTAGATGTCTGACGCCACGCTGCACGACACGACGCAGAACCCGGACGACTTCGTGGTCCAGATCGCGGACCAGGTCGAGAGCTTCCTGGTGGCCGTCACGGAGGTGGCGAAGGGCGACGAGCCCGAATCGGCGGTCCCCTTCCTCCTTCTGGAGGTCTCCCAGCTCCTGCTCGCCGGCGGCCGGCTCGGCGCCCACGAGGACATCGTCCCCGAGGAGCGCTACGAGCCCGACCCGGGCCCCGAGCCCGACGTGGACGAACTGCGCGAGACCTTCGCCCGCCTGCTGGACCCCATCGACGTCTACTCCGAGGTCTTCGACCCGTACGAGCCCCGCACGGCCCCCGTGCCGGCCCGCCTCTCGGACGACCTCGCCGACATCATCACCGACCTCCGCCACGGTATGGCCCACTACCGCGCGGGCCGCACCACGGAGGCCCTGTGGTGGTGGCAGTTCTCCTACTTCTCCAACTGGGGGCCCACGGCCTCCGCGGTCCTGCGCGCCCTTCAGTCGGTCCTGATCCACGTCCGTCTCAACCAGCCCCTGGAAGAACTCGACGGCCTCGACACCGACCAGGCCGCCATGGGCGACGAGACCCTGGAGTTCGAGGCCGGCCGCGTGATGGCCGAGGAGATCGGCGGTCCGCTGGGCATCCGGCCGGGCAAGTAGCGCGCGTCGGCCACTGTGAGCCGGGGCACGTTCGGCGTGGAGTGGCTCGTCCTGGGCAGGTTCCGCAATCGAGCGGCCGAGGCCTCACCGGGAGGCCTCACGGATGTCTCACCATGCGGGAGCAGGGTGGTGGAATTCGGACGCTCGATAGACTGAGCCGACACAAACGAACCGAGCGAGGAGCGCACGTGGGCCTTGTCGTGCAGAAGTACGGAGGCTCCTCCGTAGCCGATGCCGAAGGCATCAAGCGCGTCGCCAAGCGGATCGTGGAAGCGAAGAAGAACGGCAACCAGGTTGTCGTCGTCGTTTCCGCGATGGGCGACACGACGGACGAGCTGATCGATCTCGCCGAGCAGGTTTCTCCGATGCCTGCCGGGCGCGAATTCGACATGCTGCTGACCGCCGGAGAGCGTATCTCCATGGCCCTGCTGGCCATGGCGATCAAAAACCTGGGCCACGAGGCCCAGTCGTTCACCGGCAGCCAGGCAGGCGTCATCACCGACTCGGTCCACAACAAAGCCCGGATCATCGACGTCACGCCGGGCCGTATCCGGGAGTCCCTGGACAAGGGCAACATCGCCATCGTCGCCGGGTTCCAGGGCGTCAGCCAGGACAAGAAGGACATCACCACGCTGGGCCGTGGCGGGTCCGACACCACGGCCGTGGCCCTCGCCGCGGCGCTCGACGCCGAGGTCTGCGAGATCTACACCGACGTCGACGGCGTGTTCACCGCCGACCCGCGCGTGGTGAAGAAGGCGAAGAAGATCGACTGGATCTCCTTCGAGGACATGCTGGAGCTGGCTGCCTCCGGCTCCAAGGTGCTGCTCCACCGCTGTGTGGAGTACGCCCGCCGCTACAACATCCCGATCCACGTCCGGTCCAGCTTCAGCGGACTGCAGGGCACGTGGGTCAGCAGTGAGCCGATTGGGGACCAGAAGGTGGAGCAGGCCATCATCTCCGGTGTCGCGCACGACACCTCCGAGGCCAAGATCACGGTCGTCGGTGTACCGGACAAGCCGGGTGAGGCCGCCGCGATCTTCCGGACCATCGCCGATGCCGAGATCAACATCGACATGGTCGTGCAGAACGTCTCCGCCGCCTCCACGGGCCTGACGGACATCTCCTTCACGCTGCCGAAGACCGAGGGCCGCAAGGCCATCGACGCGCTGGAGAAGAACCGGCCCGGGATCGGCTTCGACTCCCTGCGCTACGACGACCAGATCGGCAAGATCTCCCTGGTCGGCGCCGGTATGAAGACCAACCCCGGCGTCACCGCCTCCTTCTTCGAGGCGCTGAGCGACGCGGGCGTGAACATCGAGCTGATCTCGACCTCCGAGATCCGCATCTCCGTCGTCACCCGCGCGGACGACGTGCCGGAGGCCGTCCGTGCCGTGCACACCGCCTTCGGGCTGGATTCCGACACCGACGAGGCCGTCGTCTACGGAGGCACGGGCCGCTGATGGCGCCGACCGGAAAGCCGACGCTCGCGGTCGTGGGAGCGACCGGAGCCGTCGGCGCGGTCATGCTCCAGATCCTGTCCCAGCGCGCGGACATCTGGGGTGAGATCCGTCTGATCGCCTCCCCGCGCTCGGCCGGCCGCAAGCTGGCCGTGCGCGGGGAGGAGGTCGAGGTGGTGGCCCTGACGGAGGACGCCTTCGCCGGGGTCGACATCGCCCTGTTCGACGTCCCCGACGAGGTCGCCGCCGAGTGGGCGCCGATCGCCGCCGCGCGCGGCGCGGTCGTCGTCGACAACTCGGCCGCCTTCCGGCTGGACCCGGATGTGCCGCTCGTGGTGCCCGAGGTCAACCCGCACGCGGCGCGGAGCCGCCCGCGCGGGATCGTCGCCAACCCCAACTGCACGACCCTGACGATGATCGTCGCGCTGGGCGCGCTGCACGCCGAGTTCGGGCTGCGCGAGCTGGTGGTGTCGTCGTACCAGGCGGTGAGCGGGGCCGGGCGGGCCGGGGTGGAGACGCTCAGGTCGCAGCTGTCGCTGGTGGCCGGTACGGAGCTGGGGACCAAGCCCGGGGACGTGCGGCGGGCCGTCGGGGACGACACCGGGCCGTTCCCCGAGCCGGTCGTGCTCAATGTCGTCCCGTGGGCCGGGTCGCTCCGGGAGGACGGCTGGTCGTCGGAGGAGATGAAGGTGCGGGACGAGTCCCGCAAGATCCTCGGACTGCCGGCGCTGCCGGTCGCCGTGACCTGTGTGCGGGTGCCGGTGATCACCACGCACTCGCTGACCGTCCACGCCCGCTTCCAGGGCGAGGTGACCGTCGACGGCGCCCGCGAGATCCTCGCCACCGCCCCCGGGGTGGTGCTGTGCGACGACCCGGCCGCGGGCGAGTTCCCCACACCCGCCGATGTGGTGGGCACCGACCCGACCTGGGTCGGCCGGGTGCGGCGGGCGCTGGACGACCCGACCGCGCTCGAACTCTTCGTGTGCGGCGACAACCTGCGCAAGGGAGCCGCGCTGAACACCGCGCAGATCGCGGAGCTGATCGCCACGGAGTTCTGCTGATCGCAGTTCCCGCCGCAAAGACGCCGGATGGGAGCGGATCCATTTGTAGGATCTCCGTAAGAGGTGTGTTCAGAAGCATGGTCCGGGCCACTTGAATCAGACCGTGCGGCAACAGAGGATTTTCCTCCCCGCCCTGCGCAACCGCGTGCAGGGCGGGGAGCGTCTTTGCGGTCACCCTTGCGGGACCTGAGGACGTGATGATCCTGGCGTGGGGACGCCGTGATCGGGGCGTGGGGACGCCCGTTCAAAATGGGATATAGCGGAAGAGCGGGACGCATGACGGCACTTGAGGCTCCGTCGGATGTCGCACCTGTGACGCCCGGCACGTACAACCCTGGCGGGGGGAAGCGTGTCCAACTGGCGTGGCAGAGGTACTCGAACTCCCAGCGGCCCGCGGCACGGCCCTGCGGCCGCCTCGTGCGGCGCTCCGGCCCCGCACGCCCGGCGGCATGCCGGTGATCGCGCCCATGCCCGCAGCGCGGCCCGCCCGCATACCCAGTCAGCGTGAAGGTTCCGACGAGACCGCGGCGGACGCGGCCACCGCGGTCGCCGGCACCACCGTCGACCATCTCACCGAGACCTACCGGGCGCACTACCGCTCGCTGCTGGGCCTCGCCGCCCTCCTCCTCGACGACACCGCCTCCTGCGAGGACGTCGTCCAGGAGGCCTTCATCCGCGTCCACTCGGCCCGCAAGCGCGTCCGCGACCCCGAGAAGACCCTCGCCTACCTGCGTCAGACCGTCGTGAACCTCTCCCGGTCCACGCTGCGCCGCCGCATCCTCGGCCTGAAGCTGCTCTCCAAGCCGATGCCGGACATGGCGAGCGCGGAGGAAGGCGCCTACGACCAGCTGGAGCGGCGCGACCTCATCAAGGCGATGAAGGGGCTGCAGCGCCGCCAGCGCGAGGTCCTCGTGCTGCGCTACTTCGCGGACATGACCGAGGCCCAGGTCGCCGAGAGCCTCGGGATATCCCTGGGTTCGGTGAAGGCGTACGGCTCTCGGGGCATCGCCGCGCTGCGGGTGGCCATGGAGGCACCGGCGTGAACACGAACCGACGAAGCAGCATGAGCAAGAGCACACGCAATCGCACGCTGGGAACGGAACTGTGAACCACGGCCCCGACCGAAAGGGCCCCGAGAGGCCCGGCCCCGATCCCGACGGGTTCGGCCCGGACGAACCGGACCTGCGACGGATGCTGCACTCCGCGGTCGACGACCTCGAGCCGCGCACCGGCACCCTCGAGCATCTGCGCCGGGCCGTCCCCGCCCGGCGGGCCCGCAAGCGGCAGGCCGTCGTCGGCATGGCCGCCGCGGCCCTCTTCATCGGCACCGCGATCCCCGCCCTCGTGCACGTCTCCCACTCCGGCGGCTCCGACCCCAACACCGCCATGGCCGGCCAGTCCTCCCAGGCCCAGGGCGGCACCGGCCAGGGCAAGGACGGCAACGGCGGCGCCTCGGCCGGCAAGCCCGATGCCGGCGGCACCAGCGTCACGCCCGGCAAGGAGACCGCCAAGCCCGGCGAGAAGGACAAGGACAGCGCCGGCCACGGCGGTGCCCCCGGCGGTGCCGACCCCACCGCGACCCTGCCCACGGGCAACCCGCTGTGCACGGCCGCCCAGCTGGGCTCCGCCACCGGCACGGCCGACGCCCCCGACACGGCGGGCGTCGTCTACGGCACCTTCCGGGTCACCAACATCTCCTCCACCCCCTGCACCGTCGGCGGCGCGGGCAGCATCGGCGCCACCGCACAGGGCGCCGCCGACCCGGCCAAGATCGTCCGGGCCCAGCATGTGGCCGGGGACGCGGCGACCAACCTGCCCGACCCGTCCCTGGAAGTGGCGGCACTGGTCCTGCAGCCGGGCGCGGCCTACGAGGAGAAGTTCGCCTTCGTGCCCTCGGAGACCTGCCCCACCACCGGTGGCAGCCCCGGCGGTTCGGACACCGGCGGCCCCAGCCCCGACCCGACACCCACCGGAGAGACCGGCACCTCCGGCAGCACGGACAGCGGCAGCACGACCTCCGGCACGAGCACCCAGCTCGTCACCGAGGACGGTACGGCCGACGGCAGCGTCCTCATCTCCCACACCGCCCAGCCGGGCTCACCGACGACTTCGGCGGTCGTCTCCAACGCGTGTGCGGGGACGGTGTATTACACCGAGGTGCTGGCGGGGGCGTGAGGCTCCGGCTCGGTCGCCAGGCCCAGCGCCGCGTCCCGCTGGAACTCGACCTCCCGCCGCAGCAACCGGAACCACATGAACACCACGAAACCGGCGAAGACGAACCACTCCCCGGTGTAGCCGAGGTTCTGGAACGCCTTCAGGTCCAGCCCCGTCCCGTCCGGCGCACTCGCGGGCACGGCCTTCATCCCCGAGTCGGCCTTGTCCAGGGTGACCCAGGCGTCGTACAGCTTGTACGGCACCAGGTTCACCAGTGACGCCGAACTGATCGCCGCCGTCTGCCCGGCGGGAAGCCCGCCCTGCGCGCCGACCCCGCTGTCCCCCGGGCTCTCGGACGCCTGCAGCGCGCCGGTGACGGTGACCTCGCCGCTCGGCGGGGCGGGCGCCTCGGCCGCGTCCGCGGTGCCCGGCAGCCAGCCCCGCACCACGGGCAGGGCCTTGCCGGAGTCGGTACGCAGCAGCGTGAGCACGTAGAAGCCGCGCCTGCCGTCCACCTCCCGGCCCGGCACCAGCAGCTGTGCGCCGTACCGGCCGCTCGCGGTGACCCTTCGCCCCGAGGTGCTCTTGTCGACGGGCAGCATCCGCTCCAGCGGTCGCGCGCTCTCGTGCCGGCCGGAGGCGGCCTGCTCGGTCGCCGTGCGATGGTCCTGCACTCGCCCCTCGAACCGGCTCAGCTGCCAGGACCCCATGAAGACGCAGAACGGGATGGCGAGCAGCACGAAGACGTTGATGCCCCACCAGCGGGGTGTCAGCAGAAACCGGTACACGCCCTCCACGGTACGGCGCCCGTGCCGGGGGCCCGCCCGCGGGTCGGCGTTCGGCGGCCTCCCCGGAGCGGATCAGCGGGATGCGCGGGTGGTCCGCCGGGACGCGATGGCAGCCATGTCCTCAGCCGGCCCTCGGGAGGGGCGGGGAGGCGGTCTGTGCGCTCATGCCGGAAAGTTGTCCACAGGCTGCGCACACCCACCACCCAATTGTCGGTTCGACCAGGCAGTATGGGCGCATGACTGGGGCCATGAGTGAGAGCAAGTCGCCGGATGTGCCGGACTGGGAGAGGCGCTTTCGGGCGCCGCGGGTGTCGCTGCCGGACTGGGCGGAGGACGCGCCCGACCGCTCCCTGTTCGTGTCGAACGCGACGGGCACGTACGAGCTGTACGCCTGGGACCGTGCCACGGGCGAGCAGCGGCAGGCGACGAACCGGCCGAACGGCACGACGGACGGTGTGCTCTCCCCGGACGGCGCCTGGATCTGGTGGTTCGACGACAAGGACGGCGACGAGTTCGGCATCTGGCGCCGCCAGCCCTTCACCGGAGGGGACGACGCGCCGGCGGTGCCCGGCCTCGACCCCTCCTACCCGGCCGGTCTGGCCCTGGCCCGCGACGGCCGCACCGCCGTCGTCGGCCGTTCCACGGACGAGGAGGGCACGACCATCCACCTCGCGCGCGAGGGCGAGGACCCGGTCGAGATCTACCGGCACCGCGAGTCGGCGGGCGTCGGCGGCCTCTCCCACGACGGCACCCTGATCGCCGTCGAGCACACCGAGCACGGCGACGCCATGCACGCGGCGCTGCGCGTGCTGCGCCCGGACGGCTCGACGGTCACCGAGCTGGACGACACCGAGGGCGGCACGCGGGAGCTGGGCCTGGAGGTGCTGGGCTTCGCCCCCGTCGACGGCGACACCCGCCTGCTCATCGGCCATCAGCGCCGGGGCCGCTGGGAGCCGCTGGTGTGGGACGTGGCGACGGGCGCGGAGACGGACCTCGCCCTGGACCTGCCCGGTGACGTCAGCGCCGAGTGGTATCCCGACGGCTCCGCCCTCCTCGTCGTGCACGGCTTCGAGGCCCGCAGCGAGCTGTTCCGCTATGACGTGGCGGCCCGCGAGCTGACCCGTATCCCCACCCCGCCCGGCACGGTCTCCGGTGCGACGGCCCGCCCCGACGGCAGCGTGGAGTACCTGTGGTCGTCGGCCGCCGAGCCCCCGGCGGTGCGTTCGACGTCCGGCGGCGTCGTCCTGGACCCGCCCGGTATGGCGTGCCCGCCGTCGGTGGTGGTGGAGGACGCATGGGTGGAGGGCCCGGGCGGCCGTATCCACGCCCTGATCCAGAAGCCGGCCGGTGCCACGGGCCCGCTGCCCACGGTCTTCGATCTGCACGGCGGCCCGACCTGGCACGACAGCGACTCCTTCGCGGCCGGCCCGGCCGCCTGGGTCGACCACGGCTACGCGGTCGTCCGCATCAACTACCGCGGCTCCACGGGCTACGGCCGCGACTGGACCGACGCCCTCAAGCACCGGGTCGGCCTGATCGAGCTGGAGGACGTGGCCGCGGTGCGCGAGTGGGCGGTCTCCTCCGGTGTCGCCGACCCCGAGCGGCTGGTCCTCACCGGCGCCTCCTGGGGCGGCTATCTCACCCTGCTCGGCCTCGGCACCCAGCCGGAGGCGTGGGCGGTGGGCATCGCGGTGGTGCCGGTCGCGGACTACGTCACCGCGTACCACGACGAGATGGAGTCCCTGAAGGCCATGGACCGCACCCTGCTGGGCGGCACCCCGGAGGAGGTCCCCGAGCGCTTCGAGGCGTCCTCCCCGCTGACCTACGTCGACCAGGTCAAGGCCCCGGTCTACATCTCGGCGGGCGTCAACGACCCCCGCTGCCCGATCCGTCAGATCGACAACTACGTCAAGCGCCTGGAGTCGCGGGGCGCCGTCCACGAGGTGTACCGGTACGACGCGGGGCACGGCTCGCTGGTGGTGGAGGAGCGGATCAAGCAGGTGGGCCTGGAGCTGGAGTTCGCGCAGCGGCACCTGGCGAGGGCGTGAGCCGTTGACCGGGAGCCGTTCGGCAGGCCCCTGAGCCGTACCGCGGCCCGGCCGGGTCCACGGGCGGGTGAGGGCGGGCGTCGCGCGTGAGTGCGGGGCGCCCGCCGGGGTGTGCCGGACCGGGGCACGGCGTCATGCCGGGCGCGGCGGGCCCGGCCGGGCCCCGGATCCACCCGTCCCGCCGGTTCGCGTCAGCCCAGCTCGGCCAGCCCGCGGCGGGTGGCGGCCACCACGACCCGGTCCCCCTTGCGCAGCACGTGATCACCGCGCACCGAAGCCCTCCCCTCCAGGGCCAGCACCCGCCACGCCCCGGCCCGGAACGCCCCCGCCACGGTCCGCCCCTCCAGCTCGGGATGCCCGTCCACCTCGACCGCGGCGAACAGCAACACCCGCCGCTCCACGGGGATCGCCCCCAGCACCTGCCGCCCCAGCATCGCCCCCGCGAAAGCCGGCGCGGCCAGGTGCGACACGCTCCGGCTGCGCGTGGAGGCCTGTGGATGCGCGGCCCGCAGCGTCCGGTACACGGCGGTGGCGAAGTCGTCGTCGTACAGCCGTAGCACCACCCGCAGGTCGGGCCGTACGGTCCGGGCGTAGAGCACGGCCTCCAGGTTGGTGGTGTCGGCGCTGGTCACCGCGAGCAGGGCGTACGCCCGGTGGATCTTCGCGGACTCCAGCACGCCCTCCTGGGTGACGTCCCCGAGGACCACCGGCACCCGCAGCCGGCGCGCCGTCGCCAGGCCCCGCGCCTCCGGGTCGGACTCCACGCACACCACGGGAACGCCCAGTTCCCGCAGCCGGGTCAGCACCCGGGTGCCGATCTTCCCGAGCCCGAGCAGGACCACGTGCCCGCCGAGTCCGCGCGGCGGTTTGCGCAGCGCGGACGCGGTCCGGAAGGTGCCCAGCGCCTCGAGGACGGCCGCCAGCAGGACGGGCAGCAGCAGCAGTCCCACCAGCCCGGACAGGAGCTGGAGGATCTGCCGGCCGAGGGACTCCCCGATGGCCGGGTCGTCGATCGCGAACATGTCGAGCAGCGTGAGGTAGAAGGCCCGCAGCGGGTGGATCCCGGTCACCACCCACAGCGCGACGGCGAGCGCGACCACGCAGCCCACGAGCCCGGCCAGCGACCAGCGCAGCCGCCGGGAGAACAGCGAGGCGAGCGAGGGGACGACCCCCACCCCGCGGCCCGGTGCCGCCGACTCCGGCCCGCCCGCGGCCGACACCTGTTCCAGCACCACGGCCGCCCGCCCGCCGGCCTGCCGTACCTCCTCGTCGTCCGGGAGCAGCCGCGGCTCCTGCTCGCCGTTGCCCTCGGAGCCGTCACCGGCGGGATCCGTCCCGGCGGGGGAGAGCAGCGCGAGGGTGCACAGTCCGGAACCGGCGCCCGGCCCGGCCCCGTGCAGCGGTCGTTCCACGGCCCGCAGCAGCAGCCCCTCGGTCTGGACGACCTTGCTGGTGCCGGCGACGGCGGTGGCGGCCAGCGCGGGCGCGGCGGTGTCGGCGTCGGACAGCACGGTGGTGGAGGCGTCGACGCCGCCGCCCTCGCCGTCCCGGCCGGGCAACCGGGCCACCTGGTCCAGGAGTTCCTCGATGTGCTGGCCCAACCGCCGGTTGTAGAGCCGTAGGACGAGCCGCAGCCGGGGATTGAGCCGGCGGGCGGTCAGCGCGGCCCGGATGTTGGTCTCGTCGTCGTCGTACACGAGGGCCAGCGCGGCCGCCCGTTCCACTCCGGCCTCGGCGAGCACGGCCTCGGTCAGCTGCGGTGCCTCCAGCACCCTGTCGCCGTCGGGGCGTTGGCCCGGCGCGGCGCCCGCGCCGGAGACGGGCCCGTTGCCGCCGCCGCGGCCGACGGAGCCGACCGCGGCGCTGACCACGCGGTCGAGCAGCGCCGACGCGCCCCGGGCCCGCCCGACCACGGGTGGCCGGGCCGTCCGCTCGTTCGGCGGTACCACGAGGGTGACCTGTTCGCCGTAGACTCCGCGCAACTCGGCGGCCAGCCGGTGCGCGAGCCCGTCGTCACCGCACACCACCATGTGCGCCGGCTGGGCCCCGGGCCCCCCTTGATACGGAACGCTCGCCACAAGGGAAAAGACTGCCCCAAGGAGAAAAGCGGTTCCAGCGACGGGTTGAACAGCTGTGCCCCGCACCGCGTACTGAGGGGGAGGCAGAGAACCAGCCGGAGGTATCCGCCCGTGGCCATCACCGAAGACGCCCCGCCCGGCGCCGCAGCCCCGGGCCCGGCGCGCCCTGGCGGCGAGCGGCCGGGGACGGACGGCCGGCGGCTCAGCTCCCCGCTGGTGCTGACCCTGGCACTGGTCCTGGCGGTGCTCGCCCAGTCCCCGATCCGCGGGGCCCTCGGCACCCCGCTGATGCAGAGCTGGATGACGGTGTTCGTGGCGGTCACCGTGCAGGCGCTGCCCTTCCTGGTCCTCGGCGTGCTGCTCTCGGCGGCGATCGCGGTGTTCGTCCCCGCGTCCTTCTTCGCGCGTGCCCTCCCGCGCCGCCCGGCCCTGGCCGTGCCGGTGGCCGGGGTCGCGGGGGCGGTGCTGCCGGGCTGCGAGTGCGCGTCGGTGCCGGTGGCGGGCGCCCTGGTCCGCCGGGGCGTGCCCCCCGCCGCCGCGCTCGCCTTCCTCCTCTCCGCCCCCGCGATCAACCCGATCGTGCTGACCGCCACCGCCGTCGCCTTCCCCCGCGACCCGGAGATGGTCCTGGCCCGGTTCCTCGCGAGCCTGCTGGTGGCGTGCGCGATGGGCTGGCTGTGGCAGCGGCTGGGCCGCACGGACTGGCTGCGCCCGCCGGCCCACGGCGCGCACGAGGGCGCGACCAGGGGCGAGACGTTCTGGAACTCGGTCCGCCACGACACCATGCACGCCGGCGGCTTCCTGGTGCTCGGCGCCATGGCCGCGGCCACGCTGAAGGCGGCGGCCCCGGCGACCTGGCTGCGCACGGCCGCCGACAGCCCCCTGTTCTCCGTCCTCGCCCTGGCCGTCCTGGCCGTCCTGCTGTCGATCTGCTCGGAGGCGGACGCGTTCGTGGCGGCCTCCCTCACCCAGTTCTCCCCGACGGCCAAGCTGGTGTTCCTGGTGGTGGGCCCGATGATCGACCTCAAGCTCTTCGCGATGCAGGCCGGCACCTTCGGCCGCGGCTTCGCGCTCCGCTTCGCGCCCGCCACCTTCGTGCTGGCCGTCGCGGGCGCCGTGGCGACCGGTGCGGTGCTGCTGTGAACCGCCAGGCCCAGGCGGCCGTCATGTTCCTGCTCGGCGCCGCCCTGCTGCACGCGGGCGCCACCGACCTCTACCTGCGCTACGTCAAGGCGGGCCTGCGCCCGCTGCTGCTGGCCTCGGGCGCGGTCCTGATCGCGGCGGCGCTCGCGACGGCCTGGTACGAACGCAGGCGCGGCAGGGCGGCCGCGGCGGGCCACGGGGGCGCCGGCCACGCCCACCCCGAACCCCGCGTCGCCTGGCTGCTGCTGCTCCCTCTCCTCGCGCTCATCCTGATCGCCCCGCCGGCCCTCGGCTCCTACAGCGCGGTGCGCTCCGGTACGGCGCTGCAGAAGCCGTACGCCTACGGCCCGTTGCCCACCGGCGATCCGGTCCCGCTCTCCGTGGTCGACTACGCCTCCCGCGCGGCCTACGACCACGGCCGCTCCCTGCGCGGCCGCCCCGTCCGCGTCACCGGTTTCCTCGCGCTGGACCACGCGGGCGCGCCCTACCTGGTCCGGATGGCCCTCAACTGCTGCGCCGCGGACGCCCAGCCGGTGAAGATCGCCCTGACCGGCGCGCTGCCCCCGGTCCTGCGCCCGGACGCCTGGCTGGAGGTGACGGGCACCTACAGCCCTCGTCTGACCCGCGACCCGGTCAACGACGGCCCCATCCCGTACCTGCGGGTCACGGCGGCTCGCCCGGTCCCGGTACCGCACGACCCGTACGACGAGACCTGGAACACCTGAGCGCGCGGTGTCGGGACCCACAGGGCGACGCCGTGCCGCGCGGCCGGCCCGTCGCCGAACTCTGCGACGGCGGTTAGCTTCCGGCGCCCGCGTCGTCCAGGTCGAACCGTTCGAGGTCACGCAGCCAGGCGTGGGCGTTGCCGTCGGACGGGGCCCGCCAGTCACCGCGCGGCGACAGCGAACCGCCGGCCGAGACCTTCGGTCCGTTCGGCATGGCCGAGCGCTTGAACTGCGAGAACGCGAAGAAGCGACGGCAGAACACCTCCAGCCAGTGCCGGATCTCCGCCAGGTCGTAGGCCACCCGCTTGGCCTTCGGGAAGCCCGGCGGCCAGGCGCCGGCGCCCTGGTCGTGCCAGGCGTGCCAGGCCAGGAAGGCGATCTTCGACGGCCGGAAGCCGTAGCGGAGCACCTGGTAGAGGGTGAAGTCGTGCAGCGCGTACGGCCCGATCTTGGACTCGGTGGACTGCATCTCCTCGCCCGGCACCAGTTCCGGGCTGATCTCCGTGTCCAGGATCGCGGCCAGGATCGCGCCGGTCTCCTCGTCGAACTGCCCGCTGCTGATGACCCAGCGGATCAGGTGCTGGATCAGCGTCTTCGGGACTCCGGAGTTGACGTTGTAGTGGCTCATCTGGTCGCCGACGCCGTACGTCGACCAGCCGAGCGCCAGCTCCGACAGGTCGCCGGTGCCGAGCACGATGCCGCCGCGCTGGTTGGCCAGCCGGAAGAGGTAGTCGGTGCGCAGGCCGGCCTGGACGTTCTCGAAGGTGATGTCGTACACCGGCTCGCCGGAGGCGAACGGGTGGCCGATCTCCTCGAGCATCAGCCGCGCCGTCGGTGTGATGTCCAGCTCGGCCGCGGTGACGCCGAGTGCGCGCATCAGCCGGTGGGCGTTGTCCTTGGTGTGGTCGCTGGTGGCGAAGCCGGGCAGGGTGAAGGCCAGGATGTCGCTGCGCGGGCGGCCGGCGCGGTCCATCGCCCGGGCGGCGACGATCAGCGCGTGCGTGGAGTCCAGGCCGCCGGACACCCCGATGACCACCTTCGGGCCGCCGATCGCCGCCAGCCGCTGCTGCAGCCCGGCGACCTGGATGTTGTAGGCCTCGTAGCAGTCCAGGGCGAGCCGGTCGGGGTCGGCGGGCACGAACGGGAGGCGTTCGACGTGGCGGCGCAGCCCGAGGTCGGTGACGGGCGGGTCCAGCTCGAAGGAGACGGTCCGGAAGTCCCCGGTGCGGGCGGTGTGGGTACGGCGGTTCTCGCCGAACGTGCCCATCCGCTGCCGCTCCTGCCGCAGCAGGTCGAGGTCCACGTCGGCCACCGCGTACTGCTCGTCGAGCGGGAAGCGGTCGGTCTCGGCCAGCAGGACCCCGTTCTCGTAGATCATGGTCTGGCCGTCCCAGGACAGGTCGGTGGTCGACTCGCCGAGACCGGCCGCCGCGTAGACGTACGCGGCCAGGCAGCGTGAGGACGCCGAGCGGCACAGCAGCCGCCGGTCCTCGGCGCGGCCGACCGTGATCGGACTGCCCGAGAGGTTGAGGAGGACGGTCGCGCCGGCCAGGGCCGCCTCGGCGCTCGGCGGCACCGGGACCCACATGTCCTCGCAGACCTCCGCGTGCAGCACGAGGCCGGGGACGTCCGTCGCCTCGAACAGCAGGTCCACGCCGAACGGCACCGTCGCGTCGCCGATCCGGATCGTCCCGCCGCGCTCGGTGTCGCCGCCGGCGATCTGCCGGCGCTCGTAGAACTCACGGTAGTTCGGCGGGTACGACTTGGGCACGACGCCGAGGACGCGGCCGCGGTGCACGATCACCGCGCAGTTGTAGATCTGCTGGCGGTGGCGCAGCGGGGCGCCGACGACCAGCACGGGCAGCAGGTCGGCGGAGCCGGCCACCACGTCGGCGAGCGCCGCCTCGACATCGTCGAGCAGCGCGTCCTGCAGCAGCAGGTCGTCGATCGCGTAGCCGGACAGGCACAGCTCGGGGAAGACGGCGACGGCGACGCCCTCGTCCGCGCACCGGCGCCCGTGGCGCAGGACCGCCTCGGCGTTGGCACGCGGGTCGGCGATGACGGTGTGGCCCGTGCACGCGGCGACGCGCGCGAAGCCGTGCTGATAGACCGACCAGAAGTTCAACGGGGCTTCCCTCATGACTCCACGACTCCACGACTCCACGACTCGCACAGAAGAAGCGGATCTCCTGCGGACAGCAGCCTAGATCCCCGCACCCGCCGCCCTCGGCCAGGTGGCGGGTGCGGGTACTCGGGTGGAACTGAGTAGGTGCGCTCTGGTCGGTGTCCGGGCCGGCCGGAACGCTGGGACCATGCGCCACGAACTGAGAAGACCCGCCCTGCAGTTGCTGTCGCTCCTCGCCTCCGCCGCCGTCGCGTCGGCCGCGTGGGCCGCCTGGCTGGGCTGGGACCAGCAGCGCGACGTGCACCCCGACGGTTCGACGACCGGTCCGTACCAGGCGTGGCAGGTCGTCGGGCTGGTGCTGACCCTGCTGGCATCGGTGTGCTGGGTGGCGTCCCGGCGCCACTTCGCCGGCGCCGCGCTCGGCACCACGGCCGGCCTGACCCTCGCCGCCTACCTCGACTGGTCGGACGACTCCAGCGGCCTCTTCGTGATCGGCGTGGGCCTGGTCATGCTGGGAAGTCTCGTCGCGACCGCCACCGTCTGCTCCGTGGTCGCCGCCCTGGGCCGTGACCTGTCGTCCCGGACCACACGGTGAGAAATGCGGTTACGCTGGCACCCGGCATTTCTGGGCCGGCTGCAGGCGAAATTCTGTATTCCTGACGGCGTGAACAACCCTCGCGTACTGGATTTACTCCTTTTCGGGTCACGTGACCGGTCCATGAGTCGGCGACTTCGCCGACGGCCCGTCGCCGTCGTGTCCCTGGCCGCGGGCGAGCGCGTCCCAGGTCCGTCGGCGGGTCACGGCCGGCGCTGATCGGACAGCCGTCCGGCCGGGTATCAGCCCCCGTCGCCCGGGCCGGCCGGGCGGGCCGAGCGGGCCCGGCCGCCGTCGGGGCGCCCGCCGCCCGCCTCGCGACCAGCGGCTTCGTGCCGCTCCTGACCGGCGTCTTACATTCCCCTGACATTCAGAGAGACGACTGACACGAGCTTTGCGGAACCCTGCAAAAATCGATCTTGCGCGCTCGACCTGCGCCGAAGAGACTCATTATCAGAGTCCGGTGCTTTGTCTCGAGACCTCGTCGGGACACAAATCCGTGGACGCTTTTGAAAGGACCCGGAGATTTCACTCCCGGAGCCTTGCGTTCGTGTTCGAGAAGTGTTCCGGACAACACCTGGCCCCGTCTACCCACCGAACCACGGACGATGAGAAGGAACTCACCATGCGGGTTCTCATAGCGGTCGCACCGTTCACCGCCCATCTGTACCCCAGCGTTCCGCTGGCGTGGGCGCTGCAGAGCGCCGGGCACGAGGTGCGGCTGGCCAGCAACACGGCCATGGCCGAGCAGATCACCGCGGCCGGTCTCACCGCGGTCCGGCTCGGCGACGTGCCTGAGGGGCCGCCGAACCTCTCCCAGGAGGAGCTGGACCGCTTCACCGAGGCGCTCGGGTTCGAGCCCGATTCCGCGTTCGGCCGGCTCTGGGCGTCGACCCGCTTCTACGTGCTGCTGAACTGCCAGCGCTACTACCCGGACGCCGAGGGACGGCAGCCGCTCGCCGACAACCTGGTCGAGTTCGCCCGGGACTGGCGGCCGGACCTGGTGATCTGGGACCCGGCCAGTCCCATCGGATCGGTCGCGGCCCGTGAGTCCGGGGCCGCGTCCGCCCGGTTGATGTGGGGCCCCGACTACTTCGGCCTGCTCCAGAAGCAGCTGGCCGACCGTGCGGCGCGGGGCGAGGTGCGGACCAACCCGCTCGCCGAGACCCTGGCGCCGATCTTCGGGCGATTCGGCTACGAGTACTCCGAGGACATGCTGCTGGGCGACTTCACCGTGGACCCGATCCCCGGGCAGCTGCCCAGGCCGGAAGGGCATCTCACGCTGCCGATGCGCTGGGTGCCGTACACCGGCTCGGCCCCGGTGCCGGAGTGGCTGTCGCAGCCGCCGTCGCGGCCCCGGGTGTGCCTGTCGCTGGGCGTCACCGCGCGTTCGGTCTTCGCCGGCCAGGACGAGCGGATCGCCGCCGTGCTCGAGGCCGTGGCCGACATGGACGTCGAGGTGGTGGCCACGATCAACCCCAACCAGCTGGGGAAGGACACGCGCGTCCCCGACAACGTGCGGATCTTCGACTACCTCCCGCTCACCCAGGTGGTGCCGACCTGCTCGGCGGTCATCCACCACGGCGGCTACGGCACGGCCTTCGCCGCGGCCGCGCACCGGGTCCCCCAGATGACCGTGATGGAGGACGTGGGCAGCCCCATGTGCCTCACCCCGTACCTGGAGGACAGGGGCGCGGGCGTGACCCTGCGCACCGACAGTGTGACGGCGGACCAGGTGCGCAAGGAGCTTTCCCGGCTGCTGACCGAGCCCTCCTTCCAGGAGGGGGCCGCCGCCGTGTACGCGGACCTGACCGCGGCCCCCGGCCCCGGCGAGATCGTGCCGATCCTGGAGCGGACGGCCGCGCAGTTCCGCACCCGGGACTGACCGGACATGGACGTGGTCGAGACCCGGGTGCCCGGCGCGTTCGTGTTCACCCCGAAGCAGATCCGCGACGAGCGGGGTTCGTTCTTCGAAGCGCTCCGCTGCGACCAGGTCGAGGCGGTCACCGGGCAGCCGTTCCGGCCCGAACAGATCAACTACTCGGTGTCCCGGCGCAACACCCTCCGCGGCATCCACGGGGTGGCCGTACCGCCGGGGCAGGCCAAGTACGTCACCTGCGTGCGCGGGGCGCTCCGCGACATCGTCGTCGACCTGCGGGTGGGTTCACCCACGTTCGGCGCGCACCACTCGACCCTGCTGGACGCCGACTCCGGGCGGTGCGTGTACGTGCCGGAAGGGGTCGGCCACGGATTCCTGACGCTCACCGACGACGCCTGCATCTGCTACGTGGTCTCCACGCGGTACGTGCCGGGCACCCAGATCGACATCAACCCCCTCGACCCCGATCTGGCGCTTCCGTGGGGGTTCACCGAGCCGCCGCTGATGTCGGAGAAGGACGCGCAGGCGCAGGGGATGCGTGAGGCGCTCGCCGCAGGGCGGTTGGCGGACTGGCGGGGCGCCGTGCTGGAGAGCACCGACGGCAAGCACTGACTTGGAAATGGGGCAGGCAGACATGCAGGCAGAGCAGTCGAAGCAGCAGCTCTTGGAGATGGTCCGGAAGTATCACAGGGAGGCCCAGCAGGACGCCGGCTTCGTCCCCGGTGTCACGGAGATCTGGCCGTCCGGCGCGGTGCTGGACGAGGACGACCGTGCGGCGCTGGTCGAGGCCGCGCTGGACATGCGCATCGCCGCCGGGCCCAGCTCCCGACGGTTCGAGTCGCGGTTCGCCCGCAAGCTGCAGCGGCGCAAGGCGCACCTCACCAACTCCGGGTCCTCGGCCAACCTGCTCGCGCTGTCCGCCCTGACGTCCCCCGCGCTGGAGGACCGGCGGCTGCGACCGGGCGACGAGGTGATCACGGTGGCCGCGGCCTTCCCCACCACCGTCAATCCGATCCTGCAGAACGGTCTCGTGCCGGTCTTCGTGGATGTGGAGCTGGGCACCTACAACACCACGGCCGAGCGGGTCGCCGAAGCCATCGGGCCGCGCACCCGGGCGATCATGATCGCGCACACGCTGGGCAACCCGTTCCCCGCCGGGCAGATCGCCGAACTCGCCAAGGAACACGGCCTGTTCTTCGTCGAGGACAACTGCGACGCGGTCGGTTCGCTGTGCGACGGGCGCCTCACCGGCAGCTTCGGCGATCTGAGCACGGTGAGCTTCTATCCCGCGCACCACCTCGCCATGGGCGAGGGCGGCTGTGTGCTCACCTCGGACCTGAAGCTGGCCCGCATCGTGGAGTCGATGCGCGACTGGGGGCGGGACTGCTGGTGCGAGCCGGGCGAGAACGACAAGTGCCTCAAGCGGTTCTCGTACCAGATGGGCACGTTGCCGCCGGGGTACGACCACAAGTACGTCTTCTCCCACGTGGGCTACAACCTGAAGACGACCGACCTGCAGGGCGCCCTGGGCCTGTCCCAGCTCGCCAAGCTGGACGAGTTCTGTGACACGCGGCGGCGCAACTGGCAGCGGCTGCGCGACGGTCTGGACGGCACCCCCGGGCTGCTCCTGCCCGAGGCGACCCCCGGCACCGACCCCAGCTGGTTCGGGTTCGTCATCACCGTGGACCCGCAGGCCCGTTTCAGCCGGGGCGAGCTGACCGCGTTCCTCGAGGAGCGCAAGATCGGCACCCGGCTGCTCTTCGCCGGGAACCTGACCAGGCACCCGGCCTACCTCGACCAGCCGCACCGCGTGGTCGGGGAGCTGACCAACAGCGACATCATCACCGACCAGAGCTTCTGGGTCGGCGTCTATCCCGGGCTCACCGAAGAGATGCTCGATTACGTGATCGCCACGATCCAGGAGTTCGTGGCCGAGCGTGGATGAGCGTGCCGGCTCCGCGACACCACCCCGTCCACGCCCCTCACCCGGTTAGGGAGTCCTCCCATGTCCCAGAACGCCCTGCTGCGCCCCCGTGCCGACGTCGAGTTGCCCGGCAGACTGGCCGATTCGCTCATCACCACGCAGGGCGCGGTGTTGCGCACCGAGGATTTCTCCGGCTGGCTGGCCGGGCACCGGCGGGCGCACGCGTTCCGCGTGGACCGCATCCCCTTCGCCGAGCTGGACCGCTGGTCCTTCCACTCCGGCACCGGCAACCTGGTCCACGACAGCGGTCGCTTCTTCACGGTCGAGGGGTTGCACGTCGCCACCGAGGCCGGGCCGCACCGCGAGTGGTACCAGCCGATCATCAAGCAGGCCGAGGTGGGCATCCTCGGGATCCTGGTGAAGGAGTTCGACGGGGTCCTGCACTGCCTCATGCAGGCCAAGATGGAGCCGGGCAACCCCAACCTGCTGCAGCTGTCCCCGACGGTGCAGGCCACCCGGAGCAACTACACCCGGGTGCACAAGGGTGCGCCGGTGCGGTACCTGGACTACTTCGTGCAGCCGGGACGCGGCCGGGTCCTCGCCGACGTGCTGCAGTCGGAGCACGGCGCGTGGTTCCACCGCAAGAGCAACCGGAACATGATCGTCGAGGTCGACGACGACATCGAGCTGCACGACGACTTCTGCTGGCTCACCCTGGGGCAGATCGGCGAGCTGCTGCACCTGGACAACGTGGTCAACATGGACGCCAGAACCGTGCTGGCCTGCGCCCCGATCGGAGCCGTGGACCCCGATCGGGCGCGCGACCCGTTCGTGGCCGCGCTGGCCCGGTCCCGGCAGGCCGGGGCGTTGCACTCCGACGTCGAGCTGCTGTCGTGGTTCACGGAAGAGCGCGCGCGGCAGAACGTGCGAGCGGAACGGGTGCCGCTGGCCGGACTGCCCGGATGGGTCAAGGGCACGGACGCGATAGACCGGCCCGACGGCCGGTTCTTCCGGGTGGTGGCGCTGTCGGTGGAGGCCGGCAGCCGAGAGGTGAGCCGGTGGACCCAGCCGCTGATCGAGCCGACGGCGCTGGGCATCACGGCCTTCGTCACCCGGCGGATCGACGGGGTGCTGCACGTGCTCATGCGGGCCAGGGCGGAGGCCGGTTTCCTGGACGCGCTGGAGCTGGGGCCCACCGTGCAGTGCGTGCCGGGCAACCATGACGACCTGCCGCCCGAGGACCGTCCCGCCTTCCTCGACCTGGCGCTCTCCGCCGACCCGTCGATCGTGCGGTACGAGGCGGTGCACTCCGAGGAGGGCGGCCGCTTCCTGAACGCCGAGAGCCGCTACATGGTGCTGGAGCCCGCGGAGGACCAGGTTCCGCTGGATCCGCCGCCCGGGTTCGTCTGGGTCACCGTGGGCCAGCTGACCTCCCTGGTCAGCCACAGCAACTACGTCAACGTGCAGGCCCGCAGCCTGCTGGCGTGCCTGAACGGGATGCTTGCGGGGGCGCGGTGAGCGGGCGCGGCACGGCGCCGGTGCGGATCGGCGTGCTCGGCTGTGCCGACATCGCGCTGCGCCGGATGCTGCCGGCGGTGGCCGCCCGCCCCGGTGTCGAGCTGGCGGCGATCGCCAGCCGGGACCCGGCCAGGGCGGAGGAGCAGGCCCGCAGGTACGGCTGCCACGCCGCGTCCGGTTATGCCGAGTTGCTGGACCGCGACGACGTGGACGCGGTGTACGTGCCGCTGCCGACGGGGCTGCACGCCGAGTGGGTGGAGGCGGCGCTGCGGGCGGGCAAGCACGTGCTGGCGGAGAAGCCGCTCACCATGGACGCGGCACGGACCGAGCGGCTGCTCGACGAGGCCGCCGCGCGGGGCCTGGTGCTGATGGAGAACGTGATGTTCGTGCACCACGCGCAGCACGCCGAGGTGCGGCGTCTGCTGGCCGCGGGCGCCATCGGCGAACCGCGGTCCCTGCACGCCACGTTCGCCGTCCCCGCGCTGCCCGACGACAACATCCGCTACCGGCCCGAGCTGGGCGGCGGCGCCCTGTGGGACGTGGGCGTCTACCCGGTCCGGGCGGCCCTCCACCTGCTCGGGGCCGAACTGCGGGTGGCCGGCGCGGTGCTGACGGCGGGTTCCGGCCGTCAGGTGGAGACCTCGGGGGCCGCCTTGCTGGTGACCCCGTCCGGGGTGACCGCGCAGCTCACCTTCGGTCTCGAGCACGCCTACCTGTCGACGTACGAGGTGCGTGGCAGCGAGGGCCACATCACCGTGGACCGGGCCTTCACCCCTCCCGCGGACCATGTCCCGGTGCTGCGGTTGGCGCGCGGGTCCGGGGTGGAGGAGTTGCGGCTCTCCCCGGACGACCAGGTCGGCAACACCGTGGACGCGTTCGCGCAGGCGGTACGGACCGGTGCCCACCACGACCCCGACTGCCTCCGGCAGGCGCGGCTGCTGGCGGAGGTACGCGCCGCGGCCGGCGGGGCACGGCGGGAAGATCAGGCCTTGACCTCAACCTGACTTGAGCTTCTAGGGTTCCGTTGTACGGCGTTCACTGACAACTCGAGGAGATCCGTTGAGTACCGACGTAGGTCAGGCGGCAGCACCGCGGGCGACCCGGAAAGAGTGGTTAGGTCTCGCGGTCCTCGCGCTTCCCACCATGCTCATTGCCATGGACCTGACAGTCCTGCATCTGGCACTGCCCACTCTCACCGCCGACCTACGGCCCGGCAACACCGAGTTGCTGTGGATCGTGGACATCTACGGGTTCCTCATCGCCGGCTTCCTCATCCCCATGGGTGCGATCGGGGACAGGATCGGCCGCCGGCGCCTGCTGCTGATCGGCGCGGTCGCGTTCGGAGTCGCCTCCGTCCTCTCGGCGTTCGCGGTCAACGCGACGATGCTCATCGCCGCCCGGGCGCTGCTCGGCATCGCCGGCTCCACCCTGATGCCCTCCACCCTTTCCCTGATCCGGGTCATGTTCCAGGACCCCAAGCAGCAGGGTGCCGCCATCGGGGCCTGGACCGGCTTCTTCGGACTCGGCACGGTGATCGGCCCGCTGATCGGCGGCACCTTCCTCGAGTTCTTCTGGTGGGGCTCGGTCTTCCTGCTCGGCGTCCCGATCATGCTGCTGCTGATCGTGTTCGGCCCGATCGTGCTGCCGGAGTACCGGGACGAGTCGGTCGCCCGCCCGGACTTCATCAGCGCGATCATGTCCATCCTCGGAATCCTCGGCCTGATCTTCGGCCTCAAGCGGATCGCCGCGGACGGCCTGGAAGCCGAGTCGGTCATCGCCATCGTCGTCGGCCTGGTGCTGGCGGTGCTCTTCGTCGCGCGCCAGCGCCGGATCGAGCAGCCGCTGGTCGATCTCTCGCTGTTCGGCAAGAACCTGTTCGGCACGGCCCTTGTCATGCTCGTGCTGTCCACGCTGCTCTCCGCCGCCTCGCAGTTCTTCGTCATGCAGTACCTGCAGCTGGTCCGCGGGCTGGAGCCGGTTCAGGCCGGCCTCTGGTCGCTGCCCACCACCATCATGATCATGATCGGTGCCATGGGAGCCCCCGCCTTCGCGAGCCGCATGAAGCTGAGCACGCTGCTCACCGGCGGCCTGCTGGTCTCCGCGGTCGGCATGGTGGTGCTGGCCCAGGTCGGCGGTCGCGACGACCTGTGGATCGCGGTGCTGGGCGCGGCCGTCACCGGTCTCGGGCTCGGCCCGATGGTCTCGCTGGGCACCGCGCTGATCGTGGGAGCCGCTCCGCCCGAGCGGGCCGGCGCCGCGTCCGCGATGGCCTCGACCGGTACCGAACTCGGCAGCGCCCTGGGCGTCGCGGTGATCGGCAGCGTCGGCTTCGCGGTGTACCGGGCGAACCTGGACGACACGCTCCCCGAGGGACTGCCCGCCTCCGCCGGCGACACGGCCAAGGACACCCTCGCCGCCGCGGTGGACGTCGCCCACAAGCTGCCGGCCGCCGAAGGCGCCCAGCTGCTGGCGGCGGCCCGTGACGCGTTCGTGGAAGGCCTGCAGACGACCGCGATCGTCGGTGCGGTGCTCTCCGTACTGCTGGCCGTAGGGGCCGCGACCCTGCTGCGCAACGCCCGGATGCCCGGCCCTCCGCCGATGGCGGAGGCCGACGACGCGGCGCAGTCCTTCGAGAAGGTGGAAAACTGACATGCTCGACGCAAACTCCGCGGCCGACGCGGTCCGGATACCCGTGGGTGTGTGGACCGGCCGCGTGCACCACGACGCCCAGGCCGACCCGGCCGAACCCCCCTTCACCATCTCGTTCGCACCCGACGGCACCGTCGCGCTGCGCACCCCCGTCAGCGTGGGCACCGGCGTCTGGAGCGCAGGGCAGCCCGGCCGGTTCTCCTACGAGCTGACCGAGACGTACACCCCGGCCGCCGACCAGCCGGGCCGTGTGCAGATCCATGTCGAGGCGCACCTCGAGGGGACCGGATACCGCGGGACCGGCACCGCCGAGGTCTACACCGCCGACGGCGAGCTGGAACACACCACCACCCTGGCCGAGTTCGTCGGCGACCACGTCGCCGACGAGCCTGCGGCCTGGCACGACGTGGTGAGCCTGGGCGCGTCGATCCGCGGCCGCACGCTCTACCCCGGTGACGAAGGCTTCGAGGACACCACCTCCGGCTGGCTGCTGACGGTCCGGCACCGGCCCGCGGCCGTCGTGGTCGCCGCCGACGCCGACGACGTGGCCGCCGCCGTGCGGTTCGCGGCGGAGACGGGACGCCCGCTCGCCGTGCAGTCGACCGGGCACGGCAAGTCGGTGCCCGCGGACGGAGCCGTGTTCATCGCCACCACGGAGCTGCGCGAGCTGTCGGTGGACCCGGGAGCGGGCACCGCCAGGATCGGCGCCGGGCTGCGGTGGGGCGAGGTGGTCACGGCAGCGGCCGAGCACGGCCTCGCGCCGCTGTGCGGCTCCTCCGAGCTGGTCGGCGTGATGGGCTACCTGACCGGCGGCGGTCTCCCGCTGACCGGCCGCACCTACGGTTTCGCCGCCGACCACGTCCGCTCCCTCGACATCGTCACCGCCGACGGCCGGCTCCGCACCGTCTCGCCCACCCAGGAGCCCGACCTGTTCTGGGCGGTTCGGGGCGGCAAGAGCAACTTCGGTGTCGTGGTCGCGGCCGAGGTCGAACTGCTGCCGCTGCGTACCGTCTACGGCGGCAAGATCTGGTACCCGGTCGAGGACGCCGGGCACGCCGCCCGGATGATCGGCACCTACCTGGCCTGGACCAAGGAGCAGCCGGAGGAGATGTCGTCCACGGTGACGCTCCTGCGCTTCCCCGACGCGCCGCAGCTGCCCGACGAGTTCCGCGGCCGCTCGCACGTGCAGTTCCGCGTGGTCTACACGGGGGACGCGGAGGAGGGCGCGCGGCTGGTGGCCCCCCTGCGCGCCTTCAACCCGACGAAGGACACCTGCGGCGTCATCCCGTACACGGAGATCACCGAGATCTACGACGACCCCAAGTTCCCGATCACGGCGCACCTGCGCAGTGCGTTGTTGCAGGAACTGGACGACGAGGCCGTGCAGGTGCTGGCCTCGTTCATCGACCCGTCGGTGCCCGGGACCCCGCCGTTCCCCAGCCTCGAGATACGCCACCTGGGCGGGGCACTGAACCGGCCGCCCCGCCACCCGCACCCGGTCAGCACCCAGGGCGCGGCCTTCCACCTGTGGATGCGGACGGCGGCCCCGGCCGAGCTGGCCGACGCGGCCCGCGAGGCCGCCGAGGCGGAGCTGGAGCAGCTCAGGCCGTGGGACACCGGCGCCATGCTTCCGGGGTTCCTGTTCGACCACGACGCGACTCCCGAAGGGGTCGGGCGGGCCTACACCGAGGCGGACCACCGGCGGCTGGCCGAGCTGAAGGCGAAGTACGACCCGAACCAGGTTTTCCGCATCAACCACAACATCGCGCCGTCCACCGACGGTGAGCGAGCCTGATCGTGAACGCCGCAGGCGTCTTGGCCGGGGACCGACACGTCGTCCTCGGCCCAGACGCCTGCGGCGATGACCGAGGTCACCGAACGCGCCGGCCGCCCACCGCGCCCGGCATGTGACCCGCCTGCCCGAGAAGGGCCATGTGACCTGCCTGCCCGAGAAGGGCCAGGCCGGCATCCGGCACGACGGTCCCGACCCGCCGGTGGCGGCCTTCGTCGAGCCGCCGGACACCGCTGTCGCGAAGGACGGCCGATCCGGCTCTTCGGATCCTGAACCCACGCCGGCGGCGTCGAGGACGCCGACCGGGCGCCGCCCACCGGCCCGGCCCCCAGGGCCGAAGTCCGCGGGGCAGCCGATACGGCGATACGCCGTGCCACGCCAGGACCACACCCTCGAGGACACCGGGACCGCCCTCGGCATGCGCGGCACCGGCAGCCCCACGCCCCTCCGGGACGACGTGCCCGTGCCCGGGCACCGGGCCTGCCGGTACGAGGACACGACGCGCGGGGCGGCGAGCGCGGCCCGGAACCGCTGAGGATCCCGGTGGACGGACGGTCCGGACCCGACCCCTGTCATCGAAGAACAACCAGCGACGAGACAGTGGTGATCCCGGCGACCTTCGGCCCGATCCGGCCGGCGGTGCGACGCGTGCGACTCGGCTGGACGTCAGCCGAGGAAAGCGAAAGGGGAGATGAGTGAAGGCTTTGGTCCTCGCCGGAGGCGCGGGAACCCGCCTACGGCCGATCACGCACACCTCGGCCAAGCAACTGGTGCCGGTGGCGAACAAACCCGTGCTCTTCTACGGACTGGAGGCGATCGCCGAGGCCGGGATCACCGACGTCGGCATCGTGGTGGGCGACACCGCGCAGGAGATCCAGCGCGCCGTCGGCGACGGATCGGCCTTCGGCCTGAACGTCACCTACCTGCCGCAGACGGCCCCGCTCGGCCTGGCGCACGCGGTGCTGATCGCCCGTGAGTACCTGGGCGACGACGACTTCGTCATGTACCTCGGGGACAACTTCCTGATCGGCGGCATCTCCGAACTGGTGGAGCGGTTCCGCAAGGAGCGCCCCGCCGCCCAGATCATGCTGACCAAGGTCGCCGACCCGCGTCCGTTCGGTGTGGCGGAGCTGGACCCCGACGGGCGGCTGATCGGGCTCGAGGAGAAGCCCGAGAAGCCCAAGAGCGATCTGGCGCTGGTCGGGGTCTATCTGTTCACCGCCGCCGTGCACCCGATCGTGGCGGACCTGACCCCCTCGGACCGGGGCGAGCTGGAGATCACCCACGCCATCTCCGGGCTGATCGACGCCGGCCACCCGGTGGCGGCGACGATCACCGAGGGCTACTGGAAGGACACCGGCAACGTCGACGACATGCTCGAGGTGAACCGCCTCATCCTGGAAGGCATGGAACCCGAGCGGGCCGGCGTGGTGCGTGACTCGGAGCTGATCGGCCGGGTGACGGTGGCGCCCGGCGCCGTCGTGCGCGGCTCGCGCATCGTGGGCCCGGCCATCATCGGGCCCGGCGCCGTGGTGGAGGACTCCTACGTGGGTCCGTTCACCTCGGTCGCGGAGGACTGCCAGATCATCGACAGCGAGCTGGAGTACTCCGTCGTCCTGCGGGGAGCCGCGATCCGCGGAGTGCGGCGCATCGAGGCATCCCTCATCGGCCACGAGGTGGAGGTGACGCCGGCGCCGAGGACGCCGCAGGCGCACCGTCTGGTCCTCGGCGATCACAGCAAGGTGCAGATATGCGCGTACTCGTAACCGGCGGCGCGGGCTTCATCGGTTCGGCCTACGTCCGGGAACTGCTCGCCGGTGCCTACCCGGCCTGGCAGGGCGCCCAGGTGACCGTGCTCGACCTGCTCACCTACGCGGGCAACCTCGAGAACCTGGCACCGGTGGACGGCCGGTTCACCTTCGTCCACGGCGACATCGGCGACCCCGCTCTGCTGGAGCGGGTGGTGCCGGGGCACGACGTGGTGGTGAACTTCGCGGCCGAGTCCCACGTGGACCGCTCGATCGAGGGGGCCTCCGACTTCGTGCGCACCAACGTGCTCGGCGTGCAGAGGCTCTTCGACGCCTGCCTGGAGGCCAAGGTCGGGCGCGTCGTCCACGTCTCCACCGACGAGGTGTACGGCTCCATCGAGTCCGGTTCCTGGGACGAGACCGCGCCCCTCGCGCCGAACTCGCCGTACGCCGCCTCGAAGGCCAGCGGAGACCTGCTTGCCCGCGCCTACCACGTCACCCACGGGCTGCCCGTGGTCATCACCCGGTGCGGCAACAACTACGGGCCCTACCAGTACCCGGAGAAGGTCATCCCGCTCTTCGTGACCCGGCTGCTCACCGGGGGCACGGTGCCGCTCTACGGCGACGGCGGGAACGTACGGGACTGGATCCACGTCACCGACCACTGCCGGGGCATCCAGGTCGCGGCCGAGCACGGTGCCGTCGGCGAGGTGTACCACATAGCGGGCACCCGCGAGCTGACCAACGTCGAGCTGACGGACCGCCTCCTGGCCGCCTGCGGGGTGGGCTGGGACAGGGTGGAGAGGGTGCCGGACCGCCTCGGCCACGATCGCCGGTACTCCCTTGTCGACGCGAAACTGCGGGCACTGGGCTATGCGCCCCAGGTCTCGTTCGAGGAAGGGCTCGCCGACACCGTCCGCTGGTACGCCGACCATGCCACCTGGTGGCAGGAGACGGGACCGTGCTGACCCAGCGCGGTTTCCGCGACGTACTCGGACGTTTCGGCACCGGAGTGGTGCTGGTGACCGCGGACGCGGAGGGCGGGCCGGCGGGCATGGCGGTGAACTCCTTCACCTCCGTCTCGCTGGACCCCCCTCTGATCGCGTTGTGCGCGGCGCTGACCTCGACCACGTGGCCCGCCATCCGGGCGACGGGCGGGTTCGCCATCACGATCCTCAGTGACGCCCAGGAAGAGATCTGCCGGACCTTCTCGGCACGCGGCGCCGACCGGTTCGCCGGACTGGAGTGGGTGCGCACCCGGGCGGGGCGGCCCGTGCCGGCGGACGGTCTCGGCTGGCTGGACTGCCGGATCAGGACCGTCCAGACCGAGGGGGACCATGAACTGGTGATCGCCGAGGCGGTGGACTGGTCCATGGGAGCGGACGCGAGTCCGCTGATATTCCATTCCGGCCGCTACGCCAGCCTGAGGGAGCGATCACGTGCCGAATGACGTAGCCGACGGCGGTACGGGGACCACACCGGTGACCGGTGGCCGGTCCGGTGACCCGCGACCGGTCGTCGCGGTCCTGGGGGCCACCGGTTCCGTCGGCAGGCAGGTGGCTTCGGCCTTCGAGACGACGGGCTACCGGGTCCTCGCGGTTGCCAGAAGGCGTCCGCCGACGGCCGACGGGCGCGCATTCACCGAGTTGGACCTGTCGGCGGCATCGAGTCCGGAGATCGCCGAGATCCTGACGACGGCCGGCGCCCGGCTGGTGGTGAACGCCACCGGAGGCTGGCTCGCGTCGACGGAGGAGAACCAGCGCGCTCATGTCGAACTCGTCGAGCGCCTGCTGTCCGCCGCCGCCCTGATGCCCGCGCCACCGCGGTTCGTGCAGATCGGTTCCATCCACGAATACGGTCCGGTGCCGCACGGCACGGCGATCGACGAGTCGTACGAGCCGAAACCACAGACCCCCTACGGTCTGTCGAAGCTGGCCGGCTCGAACGCCGTGCTGCGGGCGACCCGGGAGGGCCGCGTGCAGGGTGTCGTGCTGCGCGCGGTGAACGTCTTCGGGCCGGGTGTGGCGGCGGGCAGTTTCCTCGGCTCGGTGGTGGGCCGGCTCCGCGAACTGCCTGCCGGTGACCGGCTGCAGCTCAAGGTGGGCAGGTCCGAGCGGGATTTCGTCGACGTACGGGATCTGGCCGACGCGGTCGTCCGGGCGGCGGAGTCCTCGCCGCCCGGCCGCACCGTCAACATCGGGCGGGGCGAGGCCCTCGACATGCGCCGGATGCTCGAGCAACTCGTCGTCGAGGCCGGGCTGGACCCCGGGGTGCTCGAGCTGACCAGCGGCTCGGTGCGCTCGAACGGAGGCGACTGGACACAGGCCGACGTCCGGCTCGCCCACCGCCTCCTGGGCTGGGCGCCGAAGATCTCCGTCCGGCAGTCGCTGCGGGACATGTGGGAGGCCGGCGCCGCACGCTGACCCTCCGGCCCCTCGACCGGCGCGGCCTGTGAGGTGGGCGGGCCGGGGAACCATGAGGGGCGTGCCCGATGTCATGTCATGTCGTGGTCACAGCAGAGCAGAGATCCCACTCCTGCCTCCCCTGGGCGGGCTCCGTACTGTTCGGAGCCGCCATGGGCTGCGCCGCCTGGTCGCTGACCGTCTGGGCGCGTGCCTACTGCGACGCGGGCTACGACGCCGGCGGACGCTTCGAACTCAGCTTCCTGCTCCCCGTGGTCGTGGGAGCCGAAGCGCTCGTCGGGTTCGTGGCGCTGGCCGTCGGCCGCCGCGCGGCGCTCCGCGCGCCGGCACCGGTCCGCGTCTGGCTGCCGACGCTGCTGGTGGTCGCTACGACAGCAGGACTGGCGTGCTGGTTCTTCGCGACCCGGGGGACCCTGGACGGCTATCCCGGCGACTCCGGCCGCTGCCCCACGAGCAACGTCCCACCACAGTGGCCCGACTGGCTCCCCGCCTGACCGGCACTGCTGCAGAACCCTCAGAGGCCCATCCGCGATGCTGCGGATGGGCCTCTGTCCTGTTTTCGGGGTGTTTACGAGGCTGCCGAGGCGCCGCCCCGATCACGCTTGCGTGGCGATTGAACCTTCATCCATTTCCGGCCTTGACTCGAAAACGACCTTAGGTGAGCCTTGCCTAAATCTTTGTTGTGAACGTCGTAGGAGTCGTCCGTGTCCACGCTGTCCCCGGAGTCGCCCGTGTCCTCCCAGGCGGCTCCCACCCATCGGCTGGGGCTGTACGACACCTGGTGGACGGTCGGGGCCGCCGCATTCGCCGCCTGCCTGGCGCTCTCGGCCTGCGCGTGGATATCCGTGCACATGCGTGTGGACGCCACCCTCCACACGGTGGCGCTCTTCGCCCACTTGGCCGCACTCGTGCTCGGCTTCGGAGCCGTCCTGGTGGCCGACTATCACGCGCTCCTGTGCCTGACCGGCCGGTGCACCCTGCGCGAAGCCCTCGACAGCACGAGCCGCCTCCATGCCCCCATCTGGACCGGCCTCGTCGGCCTCGTGGCCAGCGGCGTGATGCTCCACCCGAACCTCGGCTCCACCGCCACCTGCATCAAGCTGGGCCTGGTGCTCACCCTCACCCTCAACGGTCTGCAGGCCGGCCTCCTGAACAGGCGCATGACGCGGCAGGCCGCCGCCGCCCCCACGCCGCGCCTCCTGGCCTGGGGGGCCGCGACCGCTCTCGTGTCCCAAGTCTGCTGGTGGGGCGCCGTGATCATCGGATTCCGAAACAGCCAGCGCTGAGGTCCGCGCAGTCTCCATGCCGGGTCGAGGTCCCACCCGGCGTCGAGAACGCCGTAAAGGGGCGGGTCATCCACGATCGGTGCCGGCGGTCACGCGTTTCCGCACGATCTGCATGATCGGCGTGATGTGGTTCCCTCCCCGCGCGGCCACGATTCCGCAGGGGGACACCGTGCCCGGCACCACCTCGAACGGCTGATCAGACCATCGGCGGTCCCGCCTCGACGCGGCGCAGCACCGCGGGGAGGCGGTCCAGGTCGGGGCCGGTCTGGACCTGCCGTTCGTCCCACCAGGTGGCACCGGCGTCGTACAGGGGGCCGATCACGTCCCTGGCCTTCGCCGCGTCCGGGGGCGTGGCACCGCCGAGCACCAGCTCGAAGGGGCGCTCGGCCCCGTCCGGACGGTGCTCGCGCACATAGCCGACCAGCTCGCGCACCTCCGCCACGTCCGGCACATGACCATGCCGGGCCGTCTCGAAGAGCGGCACCGCGCCGTCCCACCGCGCTGCCCGCCGCATGGGCGCACGGCGCGGCCAGAACCCGCCGATCCACACCGGCGGGCCGGGCCGTTGCACGGTGGCGGGCAGCAGCGTCACATCCCGGACCTGGTAGTGCCGGCCATCGTGGTTCACCGGTTCGCCGGACCAGAAGCGGCCCAACAGCTCCAGTCCCTCGTCCAGCCGCTCGGCGAGGAGACGTGGCTCGGCGGCGTCACCGAAGCTGCGGTATTCGTCCTCGACCGGGCCGCCCAGGCCGGCGGCGAAGATCACCCGGCCGCCGCTGAGGTGGTCCAGGGTGGCCACCTGGCGGGCCAGTTGCTGCGGACGGTAACGGGGAACCGGCGTCAGCAGGGTGCCCAGCCGGATCCGGGAGGTGGCCAGCGCGGCGGCGGTCAGCAGCATCCAGGGGTCTCCGAAGGGACGCCCTTGGTGCTGCCGGTGCAGTACGTGGTCCCAGACGAAGAGCCCGTCCCAGCCGGCCTCTTCGGCGGCAGCCGCAACGGTCGCGACATTACGGGGGTCGGCGAAGTCACCGAAGTTCGGGATGTTGACGGAGAAGCGCATCCGAGCAGGATGCGCAGCCGGCGACGAGGCGGCAACCGGATTCGGACGCAGGCGGCTTCAAGGTCGGCCGCGGGCCGTGTCCCTTCACCAGTGGTGCAGCTCGCCCGGCGCCGTCCAGCACTCCGGCCCACCACCCTGGCGCGGCCAGACCTCTGGACCACCGCCGTGCCACTCGATGATGTCCGAGTCGACCACGTCCAGCTCGTCCCCGCCCACCAACCCGGCCTGTCGCAGGAGCAGCGTCAGTTCGTGCAAGGAGTACGCCGTGCCCAGGATCTCGTCATCGACGTACACACGTCGGCCGCCGGATCCCCAGGGTGCCTCTACGATCGCGGAACGCTCGACCATGGGCTCAGCTTCCCCCCGTCCGGGCCCGACCGCATTCCGAGGGATGATCCCGGACGGGCGGCCTCGAGCATGCGGGCGGCGTCCCGCCGTCGCTTCCGTGACTCTGCGGGGCACGCAGGCGGCGCTACGTGGTGTCTACAGGCCGTCCTCGGGCGGGTGCGGTGCCGGGAAGCGGGAAGATCTCTGGCGGGCCAGCGCAGTGTCCAAAGCGCCGCGGATCTCCTGGGGCAGCCACGTGGACTGGGGCCAGTGCACGACGTGCGCCGCCACTTCCCGCAGTTTGGTGTTCGTGTTCTGCGAGACCTCCCTGAGGACCGCCCACCCCTGCCTGGGCCCCAAGCCGCTGTAGGCGACCACGACGCCGATCGCCTGGTCGATGACTGCGTGCGAATCGAGAGCCTCTTTCAGCTGCTCGATCTGCTCCCTCAGGTCGGCGGTCTCAGGGCTGTGATCGTCATGCTCGGACATGTCGGGTCCGCTTCCTCCCAAACGGCGTCACCAGTGATGCTGCCCCCTGCCCCCCGAGCGCAAAAGTACGACGCGCGTGTCGCTGAGCGCGGCGCCCTACCGAGGAAAGGCCAGCTCAGCGGGGGTTGCCGCGCCGCCCCTCCTGCCAGCGCAATCCGGCGCAGACGAGGACGCGACCGGCGCTGTGGTCATGGACGGGATCATCGATACGCAGGAGTGGCGGTCGTAGACACCCGGGAAACGCTAGTCACGCAGATAGACACGCACGCGGAAACAAGCGAGGCAGGTACGGAACCGGGCGCGCGTCCGAAGAGCGCTGCCCGCCCACGCGCCTCCCGCCCGACACCGAGCCCGGGGCGGAGGCGCTGTACGGCATTACCGCGGAGTCCCTGATTTTGTCCCCGACCCAACCCGGTGATCAACCGCCCGGAAGCCCTGGGAACGCCGTCACGGCCAGCCACCAGGAGGACCCGTGGAGGAACTCTCGATGGGCACTCTCACCGCCGACGCATTGCGCGCGCATGCAATTGACATGACCTGCCCTTGACCTCTCTCCCCTAGGGTCGGAATCCGCAGCTGCGAACGGGGGAGACGACAGCAATGGGCGACGGCAAGGTCCCCGGCAAGGTGCTGGACATCAAGACCGCCGACATCAAGGCGGCGGCACCTGCCTTCCACCAGGGGGCCATCGATCTGAGCAAGGCGCTGACCACTCTCATTCAGACCCTGGACGGCTTGGGCGAGCCCTGGGGCCATGACGAACAGGGCGACAAGTTCGGCAACGCCTACAAGCCGCAGCAGAAAAAGATCGAGAGCGCGGCGGGCATCCTGGTGCTCGGACTGACGAGCATTCATGAGGCCATGGTGGACATGGCGGACGGGCACGTGGACAACGACCAGCTCATCGCTGGCATGTTCACGGAAGTGAAGACCGACAAGCAGAGCGACGGTGCCGGTGAGCGTTGAGGACAAGGCCCGCCATATCCTTCTCAAGCTGGGCCTGTGGTGGCCTGAGGCCGACTCCGGCAAGCTCCGGGACGCGGCGAAAGCCTGGCGCACCTTCGCGGGTGCCGTCGACGACGTCCGCTCCCCCGTGCACCGCAGCGCGTCCTCGATCATCCATCACAACACGGGTGAGTCGATCGAGGCGTTCGAGAAGTTCTGGGGCCGCTACGCCAAGGACCAGGACGGCGGCTGGCTGAGCGACCTCGCGAAGTCCTCGCGAGAGATGGCCAAGGCGCTGGAGAAGTTCGCCGACGCCATCGACGACGCGATCAACAAACTCTGGACGCAGATCGGCATCGACGCCGCCGTGATCGCGGGCGGAGTGACCCTCGCCTTCTTCACCGCGGGCCTCGCCTCCGGGGCCGCCGTCGCGGCGGCCGACGCGGTCATCGAGTTCGGCGCCACCATGGGCATCGCCGTCACCACGACGGTGGCCGAGATCGCCGCTGGCACCCTCGTCGCCGCCGCGTTCGGCGGGGTCGAATCGGTCGCCGTGGACCTCGCCGTGGCCCAGCCACTGAAGATGGCGACCGGTCTCCAGGACGGCTTCAGCCTGGACGAGGTCAACCAGGCCGCCAAGGACGGCATGATCTTCGGCGGCGCGCTGGGCGCGGGCGGCGGCCTGCTGAAGGCGAGCATGGAAGGTGGGCTGGCCGACACCACCCCCCTGTTGCTGCGCCCGCCCTCGCTCCGCCCCGACCTGGTCGAGCTGGGTCCGGCGGCCCGCAACGCCGAGCGCACCCCGTGTGTGGGCGAGCCGATCGACGTGGCGACCGGCGCCATGCTGATGACGCAGACGGACCTGACCCTGCCGGGCAGTCTGCCGCTGGAGTTCACCCGGACCCACCTCTCCTCCTACCGGGGTGGCGTCTGTTTCGGCCCGACCTGGATCTCCACCCTGGACGAGTGCCTCCAGATCGACGGCGAGGGCGTCGTCTTCGCCGCGGCGGACGGCATGCGCCTGGTGTACCCGGTGCCCGAACCGGGCGTTCCCACGATGCCGGTGAAGGGCCCGCGCTGGCCCCTGGAGTGGGACGGCAAGCCGGACGGCGCGATGACGGTCACCGACCCGACGACCGGCGTGATGCGCACCTTCGCCGCCCCTGTCCCCTCCCCGACCTTCGGCGTCTTCCACCTGGCGCTGGACTCCTGGAGCGACCGCAACGGCAACCGCATCGACGTCGAACGCGGCGACGAGGGCATCCCGTTCGGCATCCGCCACTCCGGCGGCTACTACGTCGCCGTCGACACCCAGGGCCCACGCATCACGGCCCTGCGCCTCCTGGACGAGCCGCCCTCCCGCTACCGCCCATCAGCCGCGCCCGACGAGGGCACGCTCGTCATGCGCTACGCCTACGACACCGCCGGCAACCTCACCGAGGTCATCAACTCCAGCGGCGAACCCCTCCGCTTCACCTACGACACCGAGAGCCGCGTCACCCGCTGGACCGACCGCAACGGCACCTGGTTCTCGTACGTCTACGACGAGCGGGGCCGCGTCGTCCGCACCGACGGCGTCGACGGCATCCTCTCCGGCATCCTGACCTACGACGACACCACCCGCACAACGACGTACACCGACTCGCAGGGCCACGTCTCGGTCCACCGGTACAACGCCGAGGCCCTGGTAGTGGAGGAGACGGACCCGCTCGGGCACGTCACCCGCACGGAGTGGGACGAGTACGGCGCCCATCCCGTCGCGGTGACCGATCCGCTCGGCCACACCACCCGGTACACCTACGACGACGGCGGCAACATCACCGAACTCACCCTGCCCAACCGGTCCTCGGCGCGGGCCGTTTACAACGCGCTCGGACTGCCGACCGAGATGGTCGAGCCGAGCGGCGCGGCCTGGCGGCACACCTACGACGGGCGGGGCAATCTGCTGACGACCGTCGACCCGCTCGGCGCCGAGACACGGTACGCGCACTACGAGGCGGGCCGCCCGACCGCGATCACGAACGCCCTCGGCCATACCCGCACGGTGGCGTACGACGCGGCAGGCTTGCCCAACGCGCTGACGGACGAACTCGGTCACACGACGACGGTCTGTCGCGACCGCTTCGGCCGGATCATCGAAGTGACCGACCCTCTCGGCCACGCCACTCGCCTGGGCTGGACGACGGAGGGCAAGCTGTCCTGGCGCGAATTGACCGACGGCGCGCGCGAGTCGTGGACCTGGGACGCCGAGGGCAACCTGCTCAGTCATACGGACCTCGCCGGAAACACGACTCACCACACTGTGAGCCACTTCGGCGTGCCGGCCACCCGCACGGACCCGGACGGCGCGCGGTACGCGTTTGCCTACGACACCGAGCTGCGTCTGACCACCGTCACGAACCCGCAGGGCCTGACCTGGTCGTACACCTACGACGAAGCGGGGCGGCTGACCGGAGAGACGGACTTCAACGGCCGTACCCTCACTTACACGCGCGATGCCGCCGACCGCCTGGCAGCCCGCACCAACGGCGCCGGACAGACGCTGCGCTTCGTGCGGGACCCGCTCGGACGGGTCGTGGAACAGTACGCCGACGCGGGATCCGTCACGACGTTCGCCTACGGCTCCGACGGCAGCATGAGCCGTGCGTCCAACTCGGATGCCGAGGTGGCACTGTGGCGAGATCTGCTCGGCCGAGTGCTGTCGGAAACCGTGAACGACCGGATGACCACGTATGCCCACGATGCCGTCGGTCGTCGTACCCGACGGGTGACACCTTCCGGGCTGGTCTCCGAGTGGACGTACGATCCGGCAGGACGCCCGCTCAACCTGCGATCGTCTGCGGGCGCGCTGGATTTTGTTCACGACGCCGCGGGCCGCGAGACACAGCGCGACGTCAGTACGCAGGCGACGCTGACCCAGACGTGGACCGCGACGGGGCTGCTGACCAGGCAAACCCTGACCGCCGCCTCGGACCGCCTACTCCAGCACCGGACGTACGCCCACCGAGCAGACGGGTACCTCACCGAGGTCCGAGAGCTGACCTCGGGCACCCGCCGCTTCGACCTGGACGGCATGGGCCGCGTCACCCGAACGCGTGCCCACGGCTGGAGCGAGACCTACGCGTACTCCCCGGCGGGCAACCTGATGCACGCCGCGTCGCCCGCCCATGGGGCACCCGGTGAGCGCCGGTTCGACGGCACGCTAGTCCGCTTGGCCGGTCGCACCTCCTATGAGCATGACGCCGAAGGCCGTCTCGTGCGCAGGACCCGCAAGCTGCTGAACGGCCAGACCCATACCTGGACCTACACATGGAACGCCGAAGACCACCTCACGGAGGTGACCACCCCGGACGGAACCCGATGGCGATACGCGTACGACCCGCTCGGCCGACGCGTCTCCAAGCATCGGGTGGCCGAAGACGGTTCCGTGGCCGACCGTACGGATTTCGTCTGGGACGACGTGTGTCTGACCGAGCAGACCGCGCCGGATGGCTGGGTCACCACCTGGGACTACGCACCGGACAATCCCCGCCCGGTCGCCCAGACGAGCCACAAGCCGGCCGGGATGACCGGCAATGCGTCGTTCCTGGCGCAGTTGGCGGAGGAATCGGACCCCGAGCGCGGCGCTCGGTTCCACGCCGTCTTCACCGACTCCGTCGGTACACCCATGGAGCTGGTCTCCGCGACCGGAGAGCTGGTCTGGCAGCGCCGCACCAGCCTGTGGGGCACCAGTTTCCCGGCCCCGGAGGAGGACGCGTCGCCGGTCGACTGCCCGCTGCGTTTCCCGGGGCAGTACGCCGATCCCGAGACGGGCCTGCATTACAACCTGCACCGGTACTACGATCCCGAGACGGCGCGGTACATCAGCGCCGATCCGCTGGGCCTCGTCCCCTCACCCGATCACCACGCGTATGTACCGAATCCGCTGAGCTGGAGTGACTACCTCGGCCTGGCAGGAAAGGGGCCGACGGGGCCGCAGAACCCGTTGAACTTCGGGCAGGGGTACACAGGTCGGCGCGACCCCTTCCCCGTGGGCAACAAGGGAATGGACGTGGAAATTCACGTCTACGACAAGTCCATGCGCGAAGTCGGGCTGTTCAACAGTCAGGGATGGTTCAATAAGCACGGCATCAAAGCCGCGGAAGTCGAAGTCCCGCCCGCCGTGGAGAACGCCATCAAGGGCCGGATGATCTATGAATTGCGAAAAGTCGGCCGAATTGGCCCCAAGGGGACCGAGGACATCAGCGGAGACAAATGGAGGCGACCGCCTCTCGCCGCGGAAGGTTGCAAATGAAGTACGTCACGGCCGTCTGGGATGATGGCGGGTTCTATGTGGATCCGAGGGCTTACCTGGCCGAACTCCCAAAGTTTCGAGATCAACTGCCGACCGGGGCTAGGGAATTCGCGTCTGATCCGGCGCATTACGCTTTGGGGCACGGAAACAGTCGCTGTGTCAAAGATCTGGAATTTTCCGGTATTCAGGTGGCCACCGACAAAAGCGGAGGGCTGACACTGAAATTCGCCCCGAATCAGTGGAAGCATGAAGCCGGGCTGCGTATCAGCTATTCAGGGGTGAAGCACTTCTCCATCGACTATGCGCATGCCATCGATTGGATGCTGGTCGACACCGTGCTTCTCGACGAGATTCTGCCGGATGAGCACGGCGGTTGCGTGCATGAGATCGCGCTCACTGACGCGTCGATCACCGTCCGCTGCGAGGACCTGCAGGCTGTCTGGGGAGACGCTGACTGAGGAACGAGCCGAGGTCGCCGGCCCATAAAAGGATGACTTCGAACGGCATCCGGCCCCGACCTCGGCTCATCGTCTGTCGGCCGCTTGCAGACCGGCGTCGTCGGTTCCGGCGCGGACGCTCCGCCGGCCGGCCACCCGCCTGCTGGACGAACTGGTCCCGTCACGAGGGGGATCCGGGCGTATCCCGACTCGGCTATGGCAAAACGACCCCAGGAACCACTCAGGGGCCTGATCCACTTCGTGGATCAGGCCCCTGACCTGGTACTGCACTGTCGGGGTGGCGGGATTTGAACCCACGACCTCTTCGTCCCGAAGCAACTTGGGTGAGGGTACGGCCTGGGGCTGATCTGGCTCTCACCTGGTGCAACGGTCCGCAGGCGTCCGCGGTTGTCCGCCGCTGTTCGTCTGCGTTGTCACGCAGTTAGACACTCACTCGGGACTCGGACCACCAGGAAGGTGCTGCGCGAGTTCGACTGGGGAGCCTGCTGCCTGCGTCAGATGGCTCCGTCGTCAGGGTGCGGGAAACCATGCTGCCCACGGGTGGCCGTGCGCGTACCGTCGGTCTGAACCATGGGGGTGGAAGTCTGTGTTGTACGCACACGAGGTGATCCTGAACGAACTCGCACAGGGCCTCAGACCTGTGGACGAGGGCGTCGAGTGGTTCGAGGGCCTCTCAGAGGGTGACCAACGTAAAGTCCTGCACGCACTGGTGTTGTTCTGCGGGCAGGCTAGCGCACGCAAAGAGGACGTGCCGGAGAGCATCGCGCGTTCCGGCATTCGCCCCACTCACACGCCGGCGGTGATGCTCACGAAGTGGCGCTTCGGGATGGAAGCACTTCCGACCTACGAACTAACCAAGTCCTTCCGCCTGCTCGTCGCCCTCTTCAGCATCGCCGACACCCGCAGGCGGACGCTGCACTGTGCCGGCGGATGTGGTCACGCGTGGCACAACCTGCCGGATCCGCCACGCGACGCAACCTGAGGTGTCCTCTGCCGTGGGTTTTGTCGGGGATCTTGATGAGCTTGTTGCCGGTCACCATCCGTGGGCTCGGGCGCCTGGTGGTCGTCGTTGGTCACTGTCAAACGGCTTTGGACGGCCCGGAGACAGCCCAGGGGGACGGCTCCAGCCTTGCAACGATCGCCCACAGTCAACGGACTAAGGGCTCTTTGCTCGGCGGTGCAGCAAACGGTCCCGCCAGCGGGCAGCGACGTCTGTAGCCGGCCGATGCCTCGGGCAGTCGTGCTCGTTACGTACAGCATGACCACCCCCACGCCTACCTTGATCTGGCGCCCAGTCGAGGGCCTAAGTACTCTCAAGAGACGACAAGTTGGGGGGAACGTGGGAGCTAGCCGCTCATACACAGAGCAGACGCTAAAGCAGTTATTTGGATCTGCGGCAGGGAGGTGCGCATTCCCGACGTGTCGCCGGAAGATTATTTTTCCTGCTACAGACGTGAGCACGGCCACCATCACTGGTGACATTGCACATATCGTAGCGTTCGCCGACTCGGGCCCCAGGGCAGATAAATCGGTCGAAATGAAGCAGAAAAATAGCTTCGAGAACCTACTGCTGCTGTGTGCTGCATGCCACCGTCTCGTAGACGGCCAACCGGAAGAGTATACGAACGAGGTTCTCTTCGCTATGAAGCAGGACCATCTTGCATGGGTAGACAGGAACTTGGAGTCTGAGATGGCAGACATCAAGTTTCCTGAGCTAGAGGTCGTCTGCAGTCGAATCATCAGTTCAGAATTGGCTGATTCAACGCCCTATATCGCCCTACCGCCACCTGAGAAGATCACTCACAATCAGCTGGGTCCCAGCAGTGCAAAGAAAATAACCATGGGCTTGATGCAAGCCCCGCTCGTCGCCGGCTACATCGAAAAAATGATTACTCACGTCGACCCGGACTTTCCGGCTCGCCTTATAGCCGGGTTCCGGGTTGAGTACGACAAGCACTTCCATAATGGGGTGCGCGGTGATGGGCTTTTCGCACTCCTAGAGCTCTTTGCGGCTGGGCGCGGGGCAGATTTTGACAGACATGCCGCTGGCCTAGCGGTGTTGGCTCATCTATTTCAGATGTGCGACATATTCGAAACGACATCCGCATGATCGCGCCGAGCAAATACGTCACGACCGATAAATCAATCCTAGGTCAAGCGACGACGATCCTTAAGGCGCGTCAAAGTGGAGCCACCGTTTCCGAACTTTGGGATAGGGTGCGCAAGGGCGACCCAGACCTTTCTTATGAGCGCTTCATTCTGTGCCTTGATTTTCTATACATCGTTGGGCTCGTTGACATTGAAGGAGGTACACTCGAATGGCGAAACTGAAAATCAGGAGAGTCTTTGCCAACCAGCCCTCCTTTCGTGAGGTGGCCTTTTTTGACGGCATAAACCTGGTCGTGGCAGAGCGCTCTATCGGCTCCACCGAGCGCGACTCCAGAAACGGGGTCGGGAAGAGCACGCTGATTGAAGTAATCCACTTCTGCCTTGGGTCTTCAGTAACTCGAAAGAACGTCATCTACGAGCTGCGGGAAACCGACTGGGCATTCTCGCTTGATCTCGAAATTGACCGCCACAGCGTCACGGTGACTCGCTCCTTCGAGTCTCCGTCCACAGTCATACTGTCAGGGAATACGGACTCCCTCGCGGAAATGATGGCTGCGAAGGTCTCATTGTCGGGAGAGATCCAGGTGACGGTGAAGGCTTGGAAGGAGTACCTGGGGCGGCTTTGCTTTGGTCTCGCAGAGGATGCTGCCTCGATGGCGAAGTACTCTCCGTCGTTCCGTGCTCTGATCTCATACTTCGCACGCTCCGGACGCGATGCGTATTTGGAACCTTTCACTACTTCACGCCAAGTCCGCAGCTGGCAAAAGCAGGTGTACAACGCTTTTCTAGTTGGTTTGAACTGGCGTCATGCCGCCGAATGGCAAGAGCTTAAAGACAACGATAAAAGGGTCAGGGCTCCGTCGCATACCTCCGCAGCGCAGAAGCGCCAGGCACTGGCTAAACTGGAAAATGAGCGCGTGCAGTTGATCTCCGACCAGCAGCGTCTGCGTGATCAAGTCGCGACATTCCGCGTCGTGCCGGAGTACGCAGAAGTAGAGGCACAGACGCGGGCCCTTACTGACGAAATGCGTGAGCTGGCAAATGAGTCCACCGTGATCACGCAGGTAATTAAGCGGTACGAGGAGCAAATGCGTGCCGAATCACCTGGAGATCTTGAGCGAGTCGAAGAACTTTACAGAGAAGCAGGTTTGCTGTTCTCTGAGACAGTCACGCGCAGCCTGTCCGACGTGCTTCGTTTCCACAGCGACGTGACCAAGCATCGGCGAGAATATCTGCGCAACGAGCTAACACGACTTCGCGCGCGTTCAACAGAAATCCAACGTGAACTCGACGCGCGTGATCGCGAGCGAGCGGACTTGATGCGGACTCTTAATGCTGGCGGAGCGGTCGAAGATCTCGGAGCCCTTCAATTCAAGCTCGGTCGAACGCAAGAACGGCTGGATGAAGTAGAGAAGCGGATCGAAGAACTTGAAAGCGTTGCCGCTGAAGAGGCTACGGTGGCATCTGGGCGCCAGGCGCTCCTAAGCAGAGCGCTCCTCGATCGCGCAGAACGTCGGCCTCGATGGTCACAGGTAATTTCCAACTTCGTCGATGTTACACGCTACCTGTATGGGCAGCCAGGTGAACTGAGCTTCGGGCTGAGCGAAAATGGCTTCACCTTTGAGACCAAGCTGCAGCGTCGGGGGTCTAATGGCGTGGATTTGATGGCCATTTTCGCCTATGACATGTCTGTGGCGCGCGTGTGGCAGAGTCACGATAGTCACCCGGGCTTTCTGCTGCATGACAGCTTGCTTTTCGAAGGCGTGGATGAACGGCAGATCGCCCTAGCGCTCAGTTATGCAAAAATGCACAGTGAAAGCGAGGACTTCCAATATATCGCTTTCATTAACAGCGATAACATCCCCATGGCAGATCTTGATGAGCTAGGGCTTCCCTGGCAAGGATTCATACGGCTCACGTTGGGGGATGCGCGGCCCGAAGACACCCTCTTGGGATTCCGATTTGGTCAGTAGAAGCTGATCGGCCGGCTTGGCGACGCGCAACGCAGTCATGGCGGGACGTGAAGCAGCAGGGTGGAGATCAGCCCACCACACTCCTCAGCTCCCATCCCGTACGCCGTCGACCCACACACCGTGGAGCGGGCGTGGTTCATGGCGTCCAGGTGGAGCGCGCCACTGTACGAACGACCTGGACGCCATGAACCACGTCTGCTCGGCTCTGCCTGGGTCGACGGCGTACGGGATGGGAGCACCCTCACGCACGCCACTACGGACCCGCAGCCGGGACGGAGCCCCCCCTCCTCCCGGTGTCGGCCGATCCCCCGCCGGAGGCATCGTTCTGACCATGACCGCTCCCGTGCGGAAGTCGCCTCGTGGCCTTCGGCTTGTTGTTGTGCGCGCGGTGCGGGCGCCGGCCGGGCTGGAGCGGGGCGAAGACAGGAGCGCAGGCCCGGCCGGGGGCCGGGCCGCGCGCGGTGAGCGGAGCGAGCCGCCTTGAACCAGTAGAGAAAGTTGTAACTCAGTCGGGCTTCCGGGGCTTTGTCTTGTCTCGGTTGATGCTTGACGTTGTGGCTTCACCTGATGCTTGACACCGCTTGCCTCGGCTTGGCTGTGCGCGTCGTATCCGCGTGCA